>NZ_BAAAMJ010000008.1:278874-285886 GCF_039529215.1 Streptomyces sodiiphilus
TCCGGGCCGGGCGGCCGATGGTGCAAGGGAGCCGCGCGAGCTCAGATGCCGCAGTTGGAGGCGGACCAGAACCGGTTCGACCGGTGGGCGACGTGCGTGTGGTTGTGGTGTCCGGGGTAGCCCGGGCCCAGGATCTCCCGGAAGCCGTGGTTGCGGGCGTTCCGGGCGAGCGCACAGAACGAGTGGGTTCCCGTCATGTCGGCGGCGTCACCGTACATGTGGCGGCTGTTGGTGGACCCGCCGACCGCGCTGTTGCAGGACTCCGAGCGGAAGCCGCTGCTGATGTTGATCGGAGCGCTGCCCATGGCGCGGCGCATGGCCTGCAGCTTCCACATCGTCCGCTTGGCGTTCTCCTTCGCCTGCGCGGCACTGACGCGGCCGCCGGACCAGGTGGAGTTGCAGCGGTTGAGCTCGGCGAAGGTGAAGTTCGCCGGGGAGCAGTCCGGCGACTGCAGCGCGTAGATCTGGTTGAACGTCTGCGGCCCGGCGATACCGTCCGCCGACAGGCCGTAGGCCTGCTGGAACCGGGTCACGGCCGCCTTGGTGGCCGGCCCGTAGCTGCCGTCGATGGCGAGCACCTGGCCGTAGCCCGGGTAGCCGGCCACCCGGATCTGCAGCTGGGTCACGTCCGCGCCGGTCGCGCCCTGCGACAGCGTCCGGTTCCAGGTGTAGCAGGCGTCGGCCTGGGCCGTGCCGGCGGTGGCGACGCCACCGACCACGGCAGCGGTGGAGAGCATGACGATGGTGAGCACGAGACGGAGTGTGCGTCTCAGCATGGTGCCTCCGTGTGTGAGGGGGTGAGCTCCAGAGCCTGACGCGTTGGGCGTGCCCACGTCAACGAACTGTCATGAAACTGCAGGGATCGCCAAAGGCCGTGCCACTGAACGGGGTGCGGCGCGGCGGCAGCCCGCCGCGTCACACCCCTGCCGGGAACCCGGACCTACCGCGACAGGACCGACCGCGCGTTCGCCATCCGCTCCTCGTGCTGCCGCGTGTAGTCCTCCAGGATGCCCGCGTGTTCCTCGATCACCTCTTCCTGGTACTCGGCGTCCACCGCCGACCAGCGGGCGATCAGGTCCACCTCCTGCTTGCACTCCACGTCCTTGACGGCGACCTCGATCGCCTTCGGGCCGGAGACGTCACCGCTGAGGCCCAGGTCCTCCTGCACTCCGAACGGGCTGTTGGTCTCGTAGCCGTGTCCGGCCATGCACTGCGCCCAGTCGCCGATGATCTCGACGATCCGCTCGTCCTCGTCGGCCTCCATGCCTGCCTCGTTCTCCAGATTGAAGATCAGAGTGGGGTCCACCCAGTCCTCGCCCGGACGGTTGATCCGCAGCGTCGCATCACCCGCGCATCCCGTGATGGGGACGCGCTCGCCGTTCAGCTCCGGGCCCTTCATCGCCTCTGCCGCCTCCAGGGTCTGCGGAATCTCCGTGCCGTCCAGTTCCTGGTCGCCGTAGAGAGCCAGCTCCTCGTCGGCCGTCAGATCGGCCTCCGGCACCGGAACATAGGCGTTGGGGTCGAGGTCGGTCGGGTGAAGGTAGCCGTGCTCGGCCGCCAGCGTCGGGTCGTCCACTCCGTAGAGGTACACGTACGGCCCGATGAGGGCCTCCGCGCGGGGTTCGGAGGGCTCGTGGTCGAAGCCGTAACGCGCCATGCACTCCTTCACCAGGACGTTGCGCGCCTCCTCCAGCAGGCGCTGGTCCTCGTCGGAGATCCGGTATCTGTCCATCGGGAACGTCAGATCCCCGGCCAGGCTGTCCGGGGCGAGCGGTCCGTCGACCGCCGCCTGCTCGCCGCCCTCGGCGGGTGCGCCTGCCCCGGAGTCCTTCTTCTCCGGCTCCGTCTTCTCACCTCCCCCCGAGCATCCGGTGATGAGGGCGAGGGCGAGAAGGGCCACGGCGGCCGGAGCGATGCGCACCAGTTCTCCAAAGTGAGCGGGACGGGACGGAAAGGCGGAACCAGCGGTGCGGTCCGTCCCCGCCCCNGGCGTTCCGACGGTCACCGGCCGGGGCCGGTGGGGAAGACCGCGATCAGATACCGCAGTTGGGGGCCGACCAGAAGCGGCTGGCCCGGTGGTCGACGTGCGTGTGGTCGTTGTGCCCCGGGTAGCCCGGGCCGAGGATCCCGTTGAAGCCGTGGTTGCGGGCAGCCCGGGCGAGCGCACAGAACGAGTGGCTGCCCGTCAGGTCGGCCGCGTCACCGTACAGATGACGGCTGTTCGAGGCGCCGCCCACGGCGTTGTTGCAGGAGACCGACCGGAAGCCGCTGCTCACGGTGATCGGGGCATTGCCCATGGCGCGGCGCATGGCCTGCAGCTTCCACATCGTCCGCTTGGCGTTCTCCTTCGCCTGCGCGGCACTCACGTTGCCGCCGGACCAGGTGGAGTTGCAGCGATTGAGCTCGGCGAAGGTGAAGTTCGCCGGGGAGCAGTCCGGCGACTGCAGCGCGTAGATCTGGTTGAACGTCTGCGGCCCGGCGATACCGTCCGCCGACAGGCCGTAGGCCTGCTGGAACCGGGTCACGGCGGCCTTGGTGTGCGGACCGTAGCTGCCGTCGATCGCCAGAACCTGGCCGCTGCCCGGGTAGCCGGCCACCCGGATCTGCAGCTGGGTCACGTCGGCACCCGACATGCCCTGCGACAGCGTGCGGTTCCAGGTGTAGCAGGCATCCGCGTGCGCGGTGCCGGCCGTCGCGACGCCGCCGGCCACCGCAACTGTACCGATCATGACAAAACTGACGAGGAGCCGTACCAGGCGTGTGAGCATGATGCCTCCGTGTCGTGGGGGGTCGATCACGAAGACTCGCGTGCCCGGGGCCGCCAGTCAACGGTCCTGCCGACTCCGGCAGAGGACCGTCCACTGACGGAACCGGCCGTGGCCGCGCCGCGGCTCAGTCGCTGGGCACCGTCTCGTAACGGGGGGTGCCCTCCTCCATCATCCTCAGCGCCCTCCTGCGCTCCCGCTTGGACAGCCGGTCGATGTAGAGGTAGCCGTAGAGATGGTCCGTCTCGTGCTGCAGGCAGCGCGCGAAGTAGCCGGTGCCCTCCACGGCGATGGGCTTGCCCTCGGCATCCTGCCCGCGCACCACCGCGTAGTCGGGGCGGGCCAGCTCGGCATACGCGGTCGGGACCGACAGGCAGCCCTCGTTGTTGTCGTCCAGCACCCGGCGCCCGGCCGGGAGCTCCTCCAGCACCGGGTTGCACACCACACCCACATGGCGCACGCCCTCGTCGTCCATGCAGTCGTAGACGAAAACCTTCAGGTCCACCCCGATCTGGTTGGCGGCCAGACCGACGCCCTCCGCCGCCCGCTGGCTGGCGAACATGTCGTCGATCAGCGCGGCCAGCTTGTCGTCGAACTCGGTGACGTCCCGGCACTCCCGGTGCAGCACCGGATTGCCGACCACCGTGATCGGCCGGACCGTGCCGCGCTCGCGATGGGCGCGCTCGCGCTCCTCGCAGTTCTCGGTGTCGACGACGAACTCGCCGCCGGCCGGCCGGTCTGTCTCCTGCTGCGCCATGGTCCGCCGTACGCCTTCCTGCTGCCCTGCCGGGCCCTCCCGGGCTGGGGGCCCTCACATCACCCGTACAGCTTACGGGGAGCGCGGCACGGGTCAGCAGACTTCCTCCAGGTCCCGCCACTCGCGAGTGTCGGGGCTGTCGGCCACCCAGCCGTCCAGCAGCCCGCGCACGAGCGAGGCGGGGGCCGCGAGGCCGCACTCGCGCTCCGGGGACCACGCGCTGCCCGGCCCGGTGTGCCCCAGCGGGCCGGGACGGCCCGGGACGCTGTGGTCATGCGGATCGTGCTGCGCCTCGCCGTCGCCCTCCTCGCTCGGCATCCGGCTCTCCGAGCACGACCGGCACAGCAGCCGCACAGACGAGGACCAGTCCTCGGCCGCGTACCCGGCCTCGGCCGCCAGGTGTTCCAGGGCGTCCCGGTCGGCCTCGGTGGCCGCCTCCAGCAGCACCACCCAGGTGGGCACGGAGGAGGGCGCCCACAGCTCGATCTCGTCGAAGACCGGGAAGACCGACGTCCGCCCACCGCTGGTGGTGGTCCGCTCACCGTGCGGGACACCGTCGTGCAGCACGACTTCGCCCCAGCGCCGCCCGGAGGACGGCAGCGGAATGTTCTGCACCTCGATCCGGGCCGGGTCCAGCCGGCGGCCCCAGACGACCTCCGCCTCCCCCTCCGGTGACAGCCGGACCGCGGCACCGCCCAGGCCCATGCCGAGCGGCTCGCCGGTCGCGGGGGCGGCACCGGGCTCGGGAAGGCCGTAGGCCTGCCAGGCCCGCCTGGCCAGCGGCCAGTCCTGGAGCGCGGTCGCCGCGATGCCGACGTTCCACCAGTCCGGTGCGCCGACGTCCTTCTCCAGCAGCGCCACGGCCCGCAGTCCGGCGGTGCGGGCCTGCTCCCAGTCGTGCCGGAACTTGTGCAGCAGCGCCAGGTTGAACCAGGACTCGGACAGCCAGGGCTCCAGATCCGCGGCGCGCGTCAGCAGCGCGCCGGCGTCCTCGTAACGGCCGTCGTCTATGAGTGTGAACGCCCGGTTGGTCGCCAGCCGCCAGTCCGTGGACGGCCGCTGCCGGACCCTGTTGAAGATCCTCACGGTGTCCTGCCCGATTCCCGCTTCGTCGCTTGCACTTCGACGTTCTCCTGTCCGCCCTCGACCGCATCCAACCATGCCGGAGCGAATGCCTGCTCACAGCATGGGACAGCGGGCCGCCTCGCGCGACCGGCGATGCGGCGAACGACGCACCTGCGACCACGGACGGCAGCGGGCCGTGACCTGCGGGGTGTGCCCGGGCGGCTACTCGGCGGGACGCTCGGGGACCGGGTCCGCCGAGCGGAGGAGCTCGATCCGGCCCATCACCTTGGCGCGCAGGTCCGCGGGCACCTCGTCATGACCGCAGCAGCGCTTCACGAGCTTCTTCACGGCCTGCTCCAGACCGTATTTCTCCAGGCAGGGGGAGCACTCGTCGATGTGCTCGCGGAACTTCGCCGAGTCCACATCGGGCATCTCGCGATCCAGGAACTCGTACAGGTGCCCGAGCACCTCGGAGCAGTCCGGCTCGGGAGACTGTTCACCGCTCATGATCCTGAACCTTTCCGTGCCCCCGCGGGGACCAGACCGCGCTCGCGCGCGTAGTCCTCCAGCATCTCGCGCAACTGGCGGCGGCCGCGGTGCAGCCGGGACATGACCGTGCCGATCGGTGTGCCCATGATGTCCGCGATCTCCTTGTAGGCGAATCCCTCGACATCCGCCAGGTAGACCGCGATCCGGAAGTCCTCCGGGATGTCCTGCAGCGCCTGCTTCACATCCGAGTCCGGCAGGTGGTCCAGTGCCTGCGTCTCGGCCGAACGGAGCCCGGTCGACATGTGCGACTCGGCACGCGCCAGCTGCCAGTCCTCGATCTCCTCGGCCGCGCTGCGCTGCGGCTCCCGCTGCTTCTTGCGGTAGGAGTTGATGAAGGTGTTGGTCAGGATGCGGTACATCCACGCCTTGAGGTTCGTGCCGCGGCGGAACTGGTGGAACGACGCGTACGCCTTGGCGTAGGTCTCCTGCACCAGGTCTTCGGCATCCGCCGGGTTCCGCGTCATCCGCAGCGCGGCGGAGTACATCTGGTCCAGATATCCGAGCGCGTCACGCTCGAACCGGGCGTTCCGCTCGGCCTCGGTCTCCTCGCTCGGACGGTCCTCGGTCCCGGCGACCGGACCCACCTCCTCCGTCAGGGTGACGAGCGAGGATACGGACTCGCTCGTTTCGGAGGATAGACGACGACCCGGGTCATACGCCGCCCCGGGCACGCCGTCGGCGGCGAGCCGCAGCGTCGCCCAGTCGATGTCGGCGGCGGTCTCCCGGGGACGTGACGGGCAGGCGGTCGGACCCATGAGGGTGCTCTCCCTTTCTGACGGCTGTGTCCGTCGCGCGCACGGACATCCCGGACAACACCCGGCTCGCGGATGTCATTCCTTCCCCGCGCCCGGGAGGGAGGGATCCGGGCCATCCGGGGCGGCGGGAGTCAGAAGAGGGTGGTCTCCTCGGGAGCCGCGAGCTCCTCGGTCAGCTGCGGACCGTTGTTGCGGACATTGCTGACCTCGGTGCTCACCGGATAGGCCCGGACAGCTCCCGGGGGCGGCGGCTCCAGCAGGGCTCTCAGCTCCTCCGGGTCGGTGCGCGACGGGTCGAGCCAGGCATCCCACCGGTCGGGCGGAAGTATCAGGGGCATGCGCGGGTGGATGTCCGCCAGCGTGCGAGGGCCCTCGTTGCCGGCCGGGCGGGGCAGCTCGGTGCCCTCGGCCTCCGTGGTGATCACCGAGCAGGTGGCCCACCAGGCCCGCGGGTGGTCCTCGGGGAGCGAGGGGTCCCGCCAGAACTCGTACAGCCCGGCCATCGCCATGACCGAGCCGTCCGACGGTGTCACGAAGTAGGGCTGCTTGCGCGGACGCTTGCGCTTGCCCTTCACCTCCTGCTCCCGCTCCGCGTCACCGGTGGCCCACTCGTAGTACCCGTCGGCGGGGAGCAGGCACCGGCGCGCCACGAAGGGACGGCGGTAGGAGGGCTTCTCGTGCACCGTTTCCGCACGCGCGTTGATCATCTTGACGGCGATCTCGGGCGACTTGGCCCAGGAGGGCACCAGGCCCCACCGCAGCACCCTCAGCTGGCGCACCGGCGCGGGGTCGTCCGAGCCCTTCAGGGGGCGGTCCAGGACCGCGTACACCTCCTTGGTGGGCGCGACATTCCAGTCGGCCGGGAGGACGGCCGACTCCTCCAGGTGGCGGACCCCGAAGGCCTCGGCGATCTCCTCGGGCCCCCGGCTTGCCGCATACCGTCCGCACATGTCCGCCACTGTAGTCACCCGCTCCGACAGCGGGCGCCGGACAGCCCCGCGCCCCCGGCCGGAGTCGGCCGGGGACGCGGGGTCACGCGGTCACCCTCCGCCGACGGGAGACGTCAGCGGGTGGTCCGGTCCTCAGTTGACGGGCGGGTGGGCGTTGGCGAGGAGTTCCTG
>NZ_BAAAMJ010000009.1:0-167629 GCF_039529215.1 Streptomyces sodiiphilus
ACCTCCAAGCCCGGCCCTTCAGGGCCGGGTCAAGTTGACGGCTGGCGTAGTCGAACGCTGTGGTGGCCCGGTCCAGCGAGCGCAGCGTGCCCTCCCGGTCACCGGTCGCGGCGGCCATCTCGGCTTCGCGGGCAGCCGGCCAGGACCGGGCGGTGGCGGATCCGGCCCCGCGTACGTGCTCCTGCGCTGCGGCCAGCATCTCCCGGGCCTTGTCCGGGGCCACCGCGTATGAGGCGTAACCCATGGTCAGGGCGACGACAGCCGGGTGTCCGGCCTCCCGGCCGGCCAGCGCCGCCGTCTCGTCGTAGTTTCGCGCGGTGGCCATGGCGCCCAGATCGCAGGCTGACCAGCCCGCCAGGGCAGCGGTCTCTCCCGCGGCCACCATGAGCGCCCGACGGTGAGGACCGGGGCGGTGGATCAGCGCTGTCAGGGTCTCCAGGTGGGTGCCCAGGCGTTCGGCCAGCAGCCGCGCGGGAATGTGATGTTCGCTGACGAACAGGTCGGCTGTGGCCCTCACCAGATCGTCGGTGACGCCGCTGTCCACGTCGGGACCGACGACTGCGGCGGCGAGCCTCCCCCACGGTTCGGCGGCCCTCCTGGTCTTCCGGTAGTACCGATGCTGACACAAGTCTGCGATACCGGCCGCTGGCGGCCACTGCTCGGCGGACCTCCTCCACGGACCGCGTCCGGATCGAGGTGGAGGACAAGTCCCGCGCCCGGCCCGTCCCGTGTACAGCCGCCTCCACCGACACGGGAGGGCGCGGCCTGGAGATCGTGGAGGCGCTCTCGGAGCGGTGGGGAACGGACCTGCTGGGCCGGGGAAAGCGGGTGTGGGCCGAGTCGCGCACGGAGTGACGTGGTGAGCGGCCCCGCAGCGGGCGTGCACGCCCGGACGTGCCGGGCGTGCCTCGAGCGGCAGACGAGTCGCGCTGTACGCCGGGTTCTGTTCCCGCCGGTCCTCGCGGTCCGGCGGGCGACGGCCATCCATCTACGGCTGCCGTCGCCGGCAGCCTCCAGCGGTCTACCCGCGGACTCGGGCGGGCAGCCCTCGGTCGTCCGCGCAGAGCCGTCGTCCGACGGCTCCTCTTGACCTTGCTCCAGGTGGGGTTTACCGAGCCGCCCAGGTCACCCTGGGCGCTGGTGGTCTCTTACACCACCGTTTCACCCTTACCGGCCGGCAGTGCCGTCCGGCGGTCTGTTTTCTGTGGCACTGTCCCGTGGGTCGCCCCAGGTAGGCGTTACCTACCACCCTGCCCTGCGGAGCCCGGACGTTCCTCGGCGGGATCCCACAGGACCCCGACGCGGCCGCCCGCGCGACTCGTCTGCCGCTCCCCCATCGTACCGGTGCCGTGACCGGCGCCGTACGCTGCCGGTGTCCGGACGAACGACCGCCCGGGCACCGCGGGTGAGAAGAGGAGAACCGAACGTGCTGGTGCTGCTGCCACCGTCCGAGGGGAAGGCGCAGGCGGCCTCCGGGCCGCCCGTCGATCTGCCCGGACTCTCGCTGCCCGGGCTGACAGCGGCGCGCGAGACAGTCCTGGCGGAGCTGGTCGCCCTGTGCTCCTCCGACCCGGACAAGGCCCGCGAGGTGCTGGGGCTGGGCGAACGCCTGCGGGACGAGGTGACGCGGAACGCGGCGCTGCTCACCGCCCCGGCCCGGCCCGCCGGGGAGATCTACACCGGCGTGCTGTACGACGCGCTGGGCCTGGCGACGCTGAGCCCGGAGGGCCGGGAGCGGGCCGGGCGGTCGCTGCTGGTGTTCTCCGCGCTGTGGGGCGCGGTGCGGGTGACGGACCCGATCCCCGCCTACCGGCTGTCCGGCGGCACGAAGCTGCCCGGCATCGGCCCACTGGGCGCCTTCTGGCGGCCGGCGCTCGGCGAGGTCATGCCGGGGGCGGTGCGGGAGGCCGCCGGAAGCGGTGACGGCGGTCTGGTACTGGACCTGCGGTCCACGGCGTACGCAGGGATGTGGAAGCCCGCCGGTGAGGTGGCCTCCCGCATCGCCACCGTGCGGGTACTGCACTCACGGACGGTGGACGGCGTCGAACGTCGCTCGGTGGTCAGCCACTTCAACAAGGCCACCAAGGGCCGCCTGGTCCGTGACCTGCTGGAGGCGGGCACCCGCCCGGGCACACCGGAGGAACTGGCCGAGGAGCTGCGCGCACTGGGGTACCGGGTGGAGGAGGGGCCGGAGCGGCCCGGCCGGGCCCGGCAGCTGGACGTGGTGGTCTCCGAGCTGTGAGCGGCCCGGCCCGGCGGCGGCCCGGTTGCGGTGGGCGCAACCCGGGTTGTGGGCCGGGCCGGGGCCCGGCATGGTCGGAGCATGGAAGGTTCTGCTGAGGAGACCCCGGCTCCGGACACCGTGGGGCCGGTCCTGGATCTCGCGCCGGTGCTGCCCGTGGTGACGGTCGAGGAGGCCGCCGACGCGGTGCCGCTGGCGAACGCGCTGGTGGACGGCGGGCTCCCGGCCGTCGAGGTGGCGCTGCGCACCCCCGCCGCGCTGGACGCGATCCGGGCGGTCGCCGACGAGGTGCCGGACGCCGTCGTGGGTGCGGGCAGCGTCCTGACCCCGGAGCAGGCCGAGGAGGCCGTCGCGGCCGGCGCCCGGTTCCTGGTCAGTCCCGGCTCGACCGGCGGGCTGCTGGCCGGGCTGAGCGCGGCCGGCGTGCCGTTCCTGCCCGGGGCGGCCACCGCGTCGGAGGTGATGACGCTGCTGGAGCACGGCATCACGGACATGAAGTTCTTCCCGGCCGAGCCCGCGGGCGGAGTGCCGTATCTGCGCTCACTGGCGGGCCCCCTGTCCGCCGCCCGGTTCTGCCCCACCGGCGGGGTGACGAACGAGTCCGCGCTCGCCTACCTGGCGCTGCCCAACGTGGCCTGCGTGGGCGGGAGCTGGATGATGCCACCGGACGCGCTGGCGGCCCGTGACTGGGCCCGGGTCACCCGGCTGGCCCAGGCCGCCCCGCGCAGCGCGGAATAGCACGGCGGCCCGGGCACCGGGGGTCAGCGCAGGTGGGCGGTGTCGTTGAACAGCCGCACGGTGACACCGCCGTCGCGGTAGTAGGCGATCGCGGACAGCGACGCAGCCGACAGCTCCATGCGGAACAGGGCCTCGGGTGGCGCGTCCAGGGCGAGCCGCAGCAGCGTCTTGACCGGGGTGACATGGGTGACCACCAGGACCGTCCGGCCGGCGTACCGGGCGATCGTCTTGTCCCGGGCCAGCGCCACGCGGCGGGCGACCTCCGCGAAGCTCTCCCCGCCGCCGGTGGGCCGGGCCTCCGGCGACCGCAGCCACGCGTCCAGATCCTCCGGGTGGCGCTCGCGCACCTCGCCGAAGGTCAGCCCGTCCCAGGCCCCGAAGTCGGTCTCCCGCCAGCCCTCGTCGATCCGTGGTTCCGCCCCCAGCCGGGCGGCGATCACCTGGGCCGTCTGCCGGCAGCGCGCCAGCGGTGAGCTGACGACGGCGTCGACCGTGCCGCGGGCGGCCAGCACCCGGGCCGCGGCTTCGGCCTGCTGGAGACCGGCGGGCGACAGCGGAAGGTCCTCGCCGCCGCTTCCGCTGAACCGCTTCTGCGGGGTGAGGGCGGTCTCGCCGTGCCGGAGCAGGACCAGGGTGGTGGGCGGCCCCTGGTCGGCCGGCCCCCAGCCGGTGGGCGCGGGCGGCGGCTGCTCCCGCCCGGCGGGACTCGTGCCGGGCGGGGACTCCCCGGCGGACGGGGTGTCCGCGGGCACCGGCCCGGCGGGCGGGGCCGACGGCTCCCAGCGCTCCCCGCGCCGGCCGGCGTCCATGGCCTCGTTGGCGAGCCGGTCGGCGTGCTTGTTCTTCTCCCGGGGGATCCACTCGTAGCGGACGGCACCCTCGGGGAGGATCTCGCGGGCCTGGGAGGCCAGGGGACGCATCGCCGGGTGCTTGATCTTCCAGCGCCCGGTCATCTGCTCGACGACCAGCTTGGAGTCGAGGCGGGCCAGCACCGTGGCCTCCGGGTCCAGCTCGCGGGCCGCCCGGAGCCCGGCGATCAGCCCCCGGTACTCCGCGACGTTGTTGGTCGCCGTGCCCAGGTACTCGGCCCGTTCGGCGAGCACCTCGCCCGTGACGGCGTCGCGGACCACGGCACCGTAGCCCGCCGGGCCCGGGTTCCCCCGCGATCCCCCGTCGGCCTCGACGACGAACTTCCGCGTCACAGCCCGGACTCGGGGGTGCGGACCAGGATGCGGCGGCAGTTCTCGCAGCGCAGCACCTCGTTGGGCGGAGCGGCCCTGACCTCGCCGAGCTCGGTGACGTTCAGCTCCAGACGGCATCCCTCGCAGCTCTTCTGGTAGAGCCGGGCCGCGCCCACACCGCCGTGCTGGGCACACAGCTTGTCGTACAGCTTGAGGAGGGCTTCGGGCACCGAACCGGCAATGACCTCGCGCTCCTTGCGGACGCGGTCGGCCTCGGCGTCGATCTCCCGGGTGGCGGCGTCCCGGCGGGCGGCGGTCTCCTCGACGCGGGCGCCGATCTCCTGGACCGAGGCGTCCAGTTCCTCCGCGCGTGCCTGCGCCGCCTCGTGGCGCTCCATGATCTCCAGCACCACGGTCTCCAGGTCGTCCTGGCGCTTGGCGAGGGAGGCGATCTCGCTCTGCAGGCTCTCCAGGTCCTTGGGGCTGGTGACCATGCCGGATTCCAGGCGCCTGCGGTCCCGTTCGGCACGGCTGCGGACCTGCTCGACGTCCTGCTCGGCCTTGGTCTGCTCCCGGCCGGTGTCACCCGCCTCGGTGCGGGCGGCGACCAGCAGGTCGCGCTGCTGGGTCAACTCGCTCTCCAGCGAGCGCAGTTCGGCGTGCTCGGGCAGGTTGTCGCGCCGGTGCGCGAGCTGGGTCAGCCGGACGTCCAGGGCCTGGACGTCGAGCAGGCGGATCTGATCGGCGGGCTCGGCGTTCAGTTGGGGGCTCCCGAGGTGGTGTCAAAGGCGGGCACGGACGCCGCGTGGGCGGTCCAGGGGTCGGTGACGCGGTGCGAGACGTGCACCCGCAGTCCCCAGCCGTGCCGTTCGGAGACGGCGTCCAGCTGGGCGGCGGCCTGCTCGCACCAGGGCCATTCGGTGGCCCAGTGCGCGGCGTCCAGCAGCGCCACGGGCGCCTCCTGGACGGCCTCGGAGGCCGGGTGGTGCCGCAGGTCGGCGGTGAGGAAGGCGTCGACGCCGGCGGCACGGGCCCGCGCGAGGAGACTGTCGCCGGAGCCGCCGCACACCGCCACGGTGCGCACCGGGCGTCCCGGGTCCCCGGCGGCCCTGACGCCCTGGGCAGTGGCGGGCAGGGCGGCTGCGGCATGTGCGGCGAAGGAGGCCAGGTCCATCGGTGCGTCGAGTTCGCCGATGCGGCCCAGTCCGCGGCGCCCGGAGGGGTCGTCCGGGTCGGGTACCAGCGGCCCGGTGACGCGCAGCCCGAGTGCTCCGGCCAGGGCGTCGGAGACGCCGGGATCGGCGCGGTCGGCGTTGGTGTGCGCCACGTGCAGGGCGACGCCGCTGCGGATGAGGGTGTGCACCACCTTGCCCTTGGGGTGGTCGGCCGCGACCGATGTGGTGCCGCGCAGATAGAGCGGGTGGTGGACGAGCAGCAGCTGGGCGCCGAGCCGCACCGCCTCGTCGGCGGTCTCCTGGACCGGGTCGACGGCGATCAGCACCCGGTCGACGTGGGCCCCGGGGTCGCCGCAGACCGGACCCACGGCATCCCAGGACTCGGCGCGTTCGCGCGGCCAGAGGGTGTCGAGCGCGTCGGTGAGTTCGGAGAGTACGGGCACGGGGTCAGGCTACCTGTCCGGGCGGGGGCCGGTTGCGGCCCGTTCCGCCGGGAGGGACAGCACAACCGACCCCGGTTGATCAACGGAATCGCCCGGGCGTCACTCTTGAGCGTGAAGCGTGCGCGGTCGCATTGTCCCCGGCCGCGCAAAAACCTAGCGTCCTCGACTGGAGGTGAGCGATCGATGACGGACGGTGGCACACTGACCCTCACTGCCGACGGCTCCTATGCCGCCCGGCTCGTCACCGCGACCGGCGGCGCCGGGTGCTACCCGGAGCGGTGGACGCTGGGCGGACCCGAGCCGTACGCGGTGCCACTGCCGGGGGAGCACCCCGAGGATCCGCTGAGCGAGGTGCAGCCACTGGCCGACGGCAGGGTGCTGATCAGCCGCCCGGGCGAGGGCTGCCGGCACTTCGCGCTGCTGTATCCCTCCGGTCCCGACACCGGGGAGCTGGCGCTGGGCTCGGTGGAGTGCGAGCAGTTGTCGCTGCTGCCGCCGGTCCCCGACGGCAGTACCCGGGTGTACGCCCTGGTCCCCGAGCCCGGTGGCACGGCGCTGTGGGAGGTGTGCGGCGGCGGGTACGGACCGCAGCTGGTGACCCGGGTGTCCGGCTGGTGCTCGGGGGGAGCCTGGCTGGACCGGGACGGTGCCGTGCTGGCGCTGGACCGCACCGACGCCACCGGGATCACCCGTACGGTCACCGTGGACGTCCGGCACGGCGGAGAGGCCGCCGAGCTGCTGCGCATCGCGGAGGACAGCAACGACCGGCTGATGCTGGCCGATCCGGACAGCGGGCTGCTGATCGTGCGTTCCGACGCGCCGGGCACCGACCGGCTGGGCTGGGCGGTGCTGGGCAGCCACCGTCCGGTGCGCTTCCCCGAGGCGCTGCACCCCGAAGGGGTCAGTCTGTCCCCGTTCGCGGCCCAGCCGGGCCAGGTGCTGCTGCCCGAGGAGTGTGCGGTGGCGCTGAGGATGATCGGCCCGGAGCACGAGTGGGTGGCGGTCTGGCGGCCGCAGGACCGGGAGCTGCGTCACGCGGCCGCCCCCGAGGGGTGGCTGGCGGGCTCCGGCCGGTGGACGCCCGGCGGCGAGCTGCTGCTGCCGTACTCCTCCGCCCAGGCCCCCTGCGGGCTGTTCCGGGCCGCCGTGCCCGAGCCCGCCGCCGCGCCGGAGCCGGTTCCGCGGGCGGCGGAGCCGCTGCCGTCGGGCGGGCCGGGCGGCAGCGGGTTCCCGGACGGAACGCCGCCCTCGTCCCCGGCCGGTTCCGCTCCGGCCCCCGGGGCGGCCGGCGGGCCGGAGGCAGCCGGCGGGCCGGTGCGGGGTGCGATGGGCGTGTGCACGCCCATACCGCTCCAGCAGGCCCCGCTGGCCCGGCAGTCCTGACCCGGCGCGGACCCCGGTGCGCGGGTGTCCGTGCCATGCGGCAGCATGAGGAGCCAGGAAACACGGGCATCCCGCACGACGGGTGCCGCCACGGGGACGCAGGGGGAAGAGTGGGGAGCACGCCGGGACCGCAGGAGGACACCCTCGCGGCCTTCGAGGCGGCCAGGGGCTTCATGCCCCTCGCCGAAGGGCTCGCGCTGCACGCGGCGGCGACGGAGGCGGCCCGCCTGGAGCTGCCGCTGCTGGAGATCGGCAGCTACTGCGGGCGCTCCACGCTGCTGCTCGCCGACGCGGCCCGGCGGGCCGGCACGGTGGTCGTCACCGTGGACCACCACCGGGGCAGCGAGGAGCAGCAGCCCGGGTGGGAGTACCACGACCCCGAGCTGGTGGCCCCGGACGGCGACGGCCGGATGGACACGCTGCCGTTCTTCCGCCGGACCCTGGCCGCCGCCGGGCTGGAGGACCACGTGGTGGCCGTGGTGGGAAGGTCGCCGCAGGCGGCAGCGGCGCTGGGCGGGGGCGGCGGCGGCCGGTACGGCCTGGTCTTCGTCGACGGCGGCCACACCGACGAGCACGCCGCGGCCGACTACGTGAGCTGGGTGCCTCAGCTCGCCGAGGGCGGGCTGCTGGTCATCCACGACGTGTTCCCGGATCCGGCCGACGGCGGGCAGGCCCCGTTCCGGATCTGGCGGCGGGCGCTGGACTCCGGCGCCTTCGCCGAGCACGCCCGGTGCGACTCGCTGCGGGTGCTGCGCCGGACGGGGCCGGGCTGCTGACGGTGCCTCGCGGGCCCCGGCGCCGAGTATCACGGCCTCATCACAAGCGTGTCGCCTGGGAAACAGTAAGCCGACCTGCCGGACCCGCGCCCTGCCGCATCCGTACGATGGGGCCGCGCCTGACAAGACCATGACTACGACGACGAACCGACAAGGACCTGACGTGAACAACCGCTCGCTCACACGAGGCGACGCAGTGGTGATCGGAGCAGCGGTACTGCTCTTCATCTCCTCTTTCCTCGACTTCTACAAGTTCTCGAGCTTCGGAAGCACTTCGACGGACACCGGCTGGTCGAGCGACTTCTTTCCGGTCCTGCCCTCGATCTTCCTGGCCGGTCTGATCGCGGCCGGTCTGATCGTCGGATCCCGGTTCCTGCCGCAGAGCGACAAGGAGTTCGCGGGTCTGAAGCTGGAGCAGTGGGGTATCGCCCTGGCCGTCTTCTCGCTGTGGAGCGCGTTCTGGACCCTGATCGGCGGCCCGAGCAGTCTGGACACCGGCCCGGGGCAGATCCTGGGCTTCATCGCCACACTCGTGCTGGCCGGCGGTGCGGTGGCCACCCCGCTGGTGCCCGCTCTGAAGGCGCCGCTGGTCAGCAAGTCCCCCAAGCCCGCTGCGCAGCCGGGACAGCCCGGGCAGCCCGGGCAGCCGGGACAGCCCGGGTACGGCTACCCGGGTGGCGGCCAGCAGCAGTACGGCGGTCAGCCGGGCGCGCAGCCCTACGGCGCGCAGCCTCAGCAGGGAATGCAGCCGGGCATGGAGCCCCAGCAGGCCGCGCAGCCCGCGCCGCCCCAGCCCGACCCCGACTTCCAGCCGTTCTGGTTCGCGGTGCCGGCCACCCGCCCGCTGTACGGCGAGGACGGCTCGCCCGCTCCGGTCGCCGAACTCGCCCCGGGCACCTGGTACCTGGCTGTGGAGCAGCGCGGCCAGACGCTGGTGGCGCAGACCCAGGACGGCCGCCGCGGGGTGCTTCAGGACACCAGCGGCATCCAGCGCGGCTGACCGCCGGCCGCGGGCCCGGTCGCCGGGCTGCGCCGAGGGGCCGGGAGGCGGGGGGGACGTCCCCCCTTCCTTCCGGCCCCTCGGCGTCGGCGCCTCCGCGGACCTCCGGCCGGCACGTCGCGGACGGCGGGCCGCCGGTCAGGGACGGCAGCAGTCGGGCTCCAGGCCGCGCGGCAGTTCCGCGCCGCCGAAGACGGCGCAGGTGGGCTCGTCACCGTTGAGCGCCGCCACGGCCAGCAGCACGGCGCCCGCCGTCCAGGCGGTGAGTTCCTCGGGCCAGACGGCCTTGTCCGCGAAGACGTAACCGGTCCAGTAGAGCCCGTCGTCGGCGCGCAGGTGACCGATCCAGCTCAGGATCCGGGCGGCACGCTCCCGGTCGCCCACCGCCCACAGGGCGAGGGCCAGTTCGGCGCTCTCGCCGCCGGTCACCCAGGGGTTGGGGGTCACGCAGCGGACGCCGAGGCCGGGGACGACGAACTCGTCCCAGCGTTCGTCGAGCCGGGCCAGGGCCGCGGGACCGCGCACCGCACCGGCCAGCACCGGGTAGTACCAGTCCATGGAGTAGCGGGACTTGTCGGCGAAGCGCTCGGGGTGGCTGCGGATGGCGTGGCCCAGGGCACCGGCCGCCAGTTCCCAGTCCGGCTGCGGAGCGTCCTGCAGTTCGGCGAGGGCCAGCGCGCAGCGCAGTGCCTGGTAGACGGACGAGGAGCCGGTGAGCAGCGCCTCGGTGAGCGGGGTGCCGTCGGGCTCCCGCTTCCAGCCGATCTCGCCGCCCTCCTGCTGGAGTTCCAGGACGAACTCCACGGCATCGGCCACCACGGGCCACATGCGCTCGCGGAACACCTCGTCGCCGGTGGTCAGGTAGTGGTGCAGGACACCGACCGCGAGGTAGGCGCAGAAGTTGGTCTCCTTGCCGCGGTCGGTGGGCCGGGCGGCGTCCCCGTCGTGGTAGGCGGCGTACCAGGAGCCGTCGGGGTTCTGATGGTCGGCCAGCCAGCGGTAGGCGGCCTCGGCGCACTCGTGTTCTCCTGCGGTGTCCAGGGCCATGGCCGCCTCGACGTGGTCCCAGGGATCGAGGTGGTGTCCGCGGAACCAGGGGATGGCGCCGTCGGGGCGCTGCACGGCGGCGATGCCCGCGACGGTCCGGGCCGCCTGTTCCGTGGTGAGCACACCGGGCAGGGTGAGCCTCTCCAGCCGCCCGGTGCGGCGCGGGAGGGTCACCCGCCGGTCCTCGGCAGGTGGGGCTTGGTGGCGTAGGCCACAAAGCTCTTGCCGATCAGCGGGTCGAGGGCGCGTTCGGTGACGCGGGTGGCCAGGGGCTTCTTCATGATGTCCCAGACCAGCAGCTTGTGGTAGGCGCGCACCGGGAGGGCCCTGTCGTTGTCCACCCCGAAGGCGCACTTGAGCCACCAGTACGGGGAGTGCAGTGCGTGGGCGTGGTGCGTGCCGTAGGGGCGCAGGCCGGCTCCGCGCAGTATGCCGAGCAGTTCGTGGGCGCGGTAGATGCGGATGTGGCCGCCCTCCACCTCGTGGTAGGCGTCGCTGAGGGCCCAGCAGATCTTCTCCGGGCCGTAGCGGGGGACGGTGACGGCCAGCCGCCCGCCGGGGCGCAGCACACGGACCATCTCGGCGAGGACGCCCTTGTCGTCGGGGATGTGTTCCATGACCTCGGAGATGATGACGACGTCGAAGCTGTCGTCGGCGAAGGGCAGGGCGAGCGCGTCCCCCTCCAGGGCGGTGGCGCTCGCGCCGGCCGGTGCCTCGCCGGCCTCCTCCATGGCGGCGAACCAGCCGGCGACCTCGCGGATCTCCTCGCCGTTGCGGTCCAGTGCCACGACGCGGGCGCCGCGCCGGTAGCACTCGAAGGCGTGCCGGCCGGCGCCGCAGCCCAGGTCGAGGACGCGGTCCCCCGGGGCGATCGGGAAGCGGGTGAAATCGACGGTGAGCACGGCGGTCAGCCTTTCGCGGTTCCGGGGTGCGCGGCGTGTTCGGCGAGGGCGGCGCGGTAGTGTCCGGCGGTGTCGCGGGCGGCCTGCTCCCAGGTGAAGCGGCTCAGCACGCGCTCCCGGCCGGCCGCCGCGAGCCGGGCGCGCAGTGCCGGGTCGGCCAGCAGCCGGCCCAGGGCGGCGGCCAGGGCGCCGGAGTCGCCGGGGGGCACGGCCAGGCACGTCTCGCCGTCCGGGCCCGCCACCTCGGGGGTGGCTCCACCGGTGGTGGCCACCAGGGCGGTGCCAGTGGCCATGGCCTCGGCGGCCGGGAGGGAGAAACCCTCGTACAGGGAGGGCACGCAGGCGACCTGCGCGCTGCGCACCAGATCCGCCAGTTCGCTGTCGCTGATGCCCTTGACGAACCGGACGGCGGGCCGGCCGCTGCCGTCCCCGGTGTCCTCGGCGGTCCCCTCGCCGAGGCCGAAGCGCCGCAGGGCGTCGGCGACAGGGCCGCGGGAGGGCCTGGTTCCGACGACGACGAGGTGCGCGTCCGGCTGCTCGGTGCGCAGCTTGGCCAGGGCCTCGACGAGGTGGATCAGGCCCTTGAGCGGGACGTCGGCGCTGGAGGTGGTGACGATGCGCCCGGGCACCTCGGGGACGGCGGGGTCCGGGTGGAAGATCCGGGTGTCGGCGCCGATCGGGACCACGTGGATCCGGCGGGCCGGGACACCGAGGTCCTCCACGATCTCGCGGCGGGACGTGCCGGAGACGGTCAGCACGGTCGGCAGGCGGCGGGCGACCCGCTTCTGCATCCGGGTGAAGCCGTACCAGCGGCGCACCGACATCCGGCGGCGGGCCGTGGTGGCCGAGGCCAGTTCCAGACGGCGGTCGACGGTGATGGGGTGGTGGATGGTGGTGATCAGCGGCAGATCCGGGCGCGAGGTGCCCAGCAGTCCGTACCCCAGGGTCTGGTTGTCGTGGACGATGTCGAAGTCGCCGCGCCGGGCCGCCAGCAGGCGGCGGGCGCGCAGCGAGAAGGTCAGGGGCTCGGGGAAGCCGCCGGTCCACATCGTGGCGGTCTCCAGGACGTCGATCCAGTCCCGGTGTTCGCTCAGCGCGGGGGTGCGGAAGGGGTCGGGCTCGCGGTAGAGGTCCAGACTCGGCAGTTCGGTCAGCGTGACCCCGTCGTCCAGTACGGGGTAGGGCTGGGCACCGATGACCTCGACCCGGTGACCGAGCCGGGTGAGTTCGCGGGACAGGTGACGGACGTAGACGCCCTGGCCACCGCAGAACGGGTTGCCCCGGTAGCTGAGCAGGGCGATTCTCAGCGGTCTGTCCAGGCCGGCCTCAGCGGTCACGCACAGCCCCTTCCTCACCATGTGCGCCGGAGCGCAACCGCTCGTCCCGCCGGGGACCGGTTCCCTGTACGGAGCCACCACGCGCCCTGCTACCGATGAGTACCGAAGATATCCTGCCGGTCTCCCGCGGCATCGCCCGGGACGGGTGATTCCCGCCACGGTACACGCTAGGCTGCAACGTGTTTCAGTCTCTGGTTGCGGAGCGGCCCCGATGACCACACAGCACCAGGACGCCGCACCGGTCCGGACCGCGCGTCAGCGGGAACGGCGGCGGCGCATCCTCGACTCCACCGCGCAGCTGGCCTCGGCCGGCGGCTTCGACGCGGTCCAGATGCGAGAGGTCGCGGAATCCTCCCAGGTGGCTCTCGGCACGCTCTACCGCTATTTCCCCTCCAAGATCCACCTGCTGGTCGCGGTGCTGCACGACCAGCTCGAGCAGTTGCACGCCACGCTGCGGGAGCGTCCTCTGGAGGAGCACGACCCGGCGGACCGTCTCGTGCGGACGCTGCGGCGGGCGTTCCGGGCGCACCGGCGCGACCCCCGGCTGGCGGAGGCGATGATGCGGGCCCTGCTGTTCGCCGACCGCTCCGTGCAGCGGGAGGTGGTGGCGGTGACCCGGCTGACGACGGCCCTCCTGATCGACGCGTCCGGACTGCCCGCGGAGGAGGCGGACCGGCGGCTGAGCGCGATCCGGGTCATACGGCACACCTGGCATTCCACTCTGCTGAGCTGGCTGAGCGGGCATTCCACTCTCGCCGAGGCCCAGGCCGATATCGAGACCGCCTGCGGACTGGTCTCCCGCGCCCCCTGACGGCCAGGTCCGCAACCCGCCCCCTTTCCACTCCCGTCGGGTACATGATCCCCGCGGGCCCCACAAGTGCGCACGAGCCGTTCGCAGCGCCCCCTCCGCGCTCCCGTGCATTCGCCGAGATGCGCCAACTCGGCACCATCCGGCCCTGGTGCGTTCACGATGGATCGGGGAACTCCGGGTACCCGGTCAGCTGGGCGTGCGGGGGCTCGGGCCGACAAAGGGAGAGAAGTGATCCGCTTACTTCTGATACACGACGCGCACTTGCTGAGATCTGCCCTGGTGTCGCTGCTGGAGGGCGAGCAGGACATCAAGATCGAGGCGACATCCTGGCGCGGCGCACTCGACGAGAAGGGCTTCCAGGGGGTGGATGTCTGCATGGCGGACGCGGAGGGGGACGGACTCGAACGCCTCTCCGCCGTCCGCGGCACCGGGGTGGACGGCGGGGGGGGACGGATCACTGGTCGTGCTGGCGCAGGCCGGCAAGCCGGGGCTGCTGCGAAAGGCGGTCTCGGCCAAGGCCCTGGGATATGTCAGCAAGGACGCCTCCCGGGACCGGCTGCTGACCGCGATACGGCAGGTCGCCTCCGGCCACCGGTACGTGGACGAAACCCTCGCGGTGGACTTCCTGCACGCGGCGGAGGTACCGCTCACCCCCCGGGAACTGACCGTGCTGTCACTGGCGGCCGAGGGGGCTCCCGTCCCCGAGATCGCCCGCACCCTGCACCTGACCCGCGGCACGGTGCGCAACTACATGGCCGCCATCACCCGCAAGACCGGTGCCCGCAACCGGATCGACGCCATCCGCATCTCCCAGCGCGCCGGCTGGCTGTGAGTGGCCGCCCGCCAGTTCCCGGTAGCTGTCGCACTCGCGCAGCAGCTCATCGTGTCTGCCGTATGCCACCCGCGGGCCGTCCAGCAGCAGGACGTGGCCGGCCCGCCGGGCGGACCCCACACGGTGGGCGACGACAACGAGCGTGGTGCCGGGCCTGGCGGCGAACGCCTGTTCCGCGCGGGCCTCGGCCACCGGATCCAGATGGCAGGTCGCCTCGTCCAGGACGATCACCGGGGCCGGTGAGAGATAGGTCCGCGCAAGGGCGAGAAGCTGGCGTTCGCCCGCGGACAGGGCGGCCGGATCGACCCGCGCGTCCGGGCCGCCCAGCCGCCGGATGAGTTCGTCCGCTCCGACCGCCGCGGCCGCCGCCGTCAGGGCCTCCCCGGGCACCGGGCGACCGGCGGGGCACAAGTAGACCAGGTTCTCGCACACCGTGCCGGAGAACACGTACGCCTCCTGCGGCACCAGGGCACGCAGCCGCACCAGCTCCCGCGCTCCGGCTGCGGCGAGCGGGACGCCGCACAGGCGCACCTGCCCCTCCTGGGGGACCAGCAGCCCGGCCGCGAGCTGGGCCAGCGTGGATTTCCCGGTGCCACTGGGGCCCACCACCGCCAGATGGCCGCCCTGTGCCACGGTGAGATCCAGGGCGCGGAGGACCGGTTCGGCACGGCCGCCGTAGCCGAAGGTGACCCGCCGGAACTCCAGTGCACCGGGTCCGTCCGAAACCGGGCAAGGTACCGTCGCCCGCCGGAGCGGGCCTCCCGGGGGCGGTGCCGCGGGCGGCGCGGCGACCAGCGGGAGTACTCCGGGGCCGGGCGGATGGTCACGGAGCCGGCCGATCACCACCGCCAGCCGGGCACCGGCCCCGCCCAGACCGTGCACCAGGCTCTGCAGGGCCGGCAGCAGCGACTGCGTCAGATAGGTCAGCGCCCCGACCAGGGCTCCGGCGGTGACGCCCCGGGACAGCAGCCACGGGGACGCCAGCAGGAGAAGCAGCACCGGCATCCAGCCTCCGAGTGCCAGCGCGGCCACCCGGGTGACCGTCCAGCGGGCCAGCGCCCGGTGCGTGCGGTGCCCGCGCTCGATCCGCCGCCGGGCCCGCTCGTTCATCCGGTCCTCGGCCCCGGCGGCGGTGATGTCCCGCAGACCGGCCGCCGTCTCCCCCAGAGCGGCCGCGATCTCCTCGTCCGCCACGAGATACGCCCGCTGCCTGCGGGCCAGCGGGCGCAGCGACCAGGCGAAGACCGCCAGGCCGGCCAGCAGCGGCGGCAGCACCACGAGCAGCAGCACCGGGGCCAGCCACAGCAGCCCCGCGAGCGCCCCGGCGGCCGTGAACAGGAAGTTCTGTGCGATCAGGATCAGCCCGGCGAAGCTGTCCCGGGCGATCTCCACCTGGTGGGTCACCCGGGAGACGACCGCGGTGCCGTCCGGCCGGGCGCCGCTCACCGCCTGGCGCAGCGCCCGCGTGGCGACCTGGCGCACCAGGCTGTCCCGCAGGGGTTCGGCCAGGGCGGCCACCGCCCGGAACACCCGGCCGGAGCCGACCGCGCCGGCCAGCACGCCCAGTGCGGCCACGCCCAGCCAGGCCAGCCCGGCCGGAGCGTCGCCGGCCAGGAACCCGTCGTCCAGCGCCCGGGCCAGCCCGTAGCCGAGCAGGAACGCCTGCGCGGATTCCAGCAGCGACCAGCCCGCCACCGCCAGCACGGCGCGCGGCCGGCGCCGCAGGAAGCGCAGTCCCGCGCGGGCCAGGGAGGGATGGTCGGCACCTGTGGCCATGTCAGTTCCTCCACACCGCTCGGTAGTCCGCGCGCCGCCACAGCTCGCGGTGCGGCCCCACGGCCCGGATCCCGCCGTCGTCGAGCCAGGCCACCAGGTCGGCGCGGTCCGCGGTGGCCGGGCGGTGCGCGATCACCAGCCGGGTCCGGTCGCCGCTGTCCCGCGACAGGGCGCGCCCGACCCGCAGTTCGGTGACCGTGTCCAGGCTGGAGGTGGCGTCGTCCAGGATCAGCAGCCGCCCGCGGTGGGCGAAGGCCCGCGCCAGGCCGAGGCGCTGTTCCTCACCCCCGGACAGCGGTGCCCGCGCGCAGGGGGTGTCGTATCCCTCGGGGAGGGTCCGGACGAAGCCGTCCGCGCAGGCCGCGCGGGCCGCGGCGGTGACGCGTTCCGGCGATGCCGGGGCCGGCCCGAAGCCGATGGTGCCGCCGATCGTGCCGCCCAGCAGCGCGGGGCGGGCGAAGGCGTAGCCGATCTCGCGGCGCAGCGCCGCCCGGTCCAGTTCCCGCAGCGGGACGCCGTCCAGCAGCACCTCCCCCGCGTCCGGGTCGGCCAGCCGGCCGGCGACGGAGGCCAGCAGGGACTTGCCGGAGCCCGAGCGGCCCACCACCGCCACGGTGGTGCCGGCGGGAACGGTCAGGCAGAGGTCGCGCAGCACCGCGCGTCCGCCGCGCCGCACGGTGACGCCGCGCAGTTCCAGCCGGCCGGTTCCGGGTGGCGTCTCCCGGTCGCCGTACCGGACGGGGGGCACCTGGAGCACCTCGGCGATCCGCCCGGCGGCCTGCCGGCTGCGGACGAGGGCCCCCAGGTGGCCGACCAGCGCGCCCGCCCCGGCGGCCAGTGCCGCGTAGCGGGTCGCCGCCAGCAGGGCGCCCACGCTCAGCGCTCCCGCGGTCAGCAGCAGTCCGCCGACGGCGACCACGACAAGCAGCAGCAGCGGCACGAGGGCGGCGGCCTGGGCACTGGCCCTGCCCTGCACCCGCCACAGCCGGTGCCCGTGATCGCTCAGCCCGGCCAGCGGTTCCAGCACCCGCCGCCGCTCGCGCTCCTCGGTACCGGCGGCCGCGACGGTCCGGGCGCCGGCCAGCGCCTCCACCAGCCGGCCGGCCAGATCGCCCTGGACGCGCTGGTAGCGGGCGACGCAGTCGGCGGTGGAGCGGGCGAAGGACCGCAGCAGCAGGGCGAGCAGCGGCGCGCCGGCGAGGAAGGCGAGGGCCAGCCGGTAGTCGATCAGGGCCAGTGCGGCGATGCCGCCCAGCGGGGTGAGCACGGCGGCGACGGTGGTGGCCGCGGCGGCCGGTCCGGCGCCGGCGTGACCGGCGTTGACGGTCGCGCGGGTCACCAGGTCCCCGTGGGTGAAGCGGGCGGCGCCGGCCGGGCCGATGGCCAGCACCCGGCCGGTCAGCAGGCCGCGCAGCCAGGCGGTGGTCCGGGCGTCGGTGGTGCCGGTGAGGACGGTGCGGACCGCGTCCAGTGCGACGCTCGCGCAGATCAGGGCGGCGCAGACCAGGGTCCAGCGGGTGGTGGATCCGGCCGCGTCGCCCCCTGCCAGCAGCAGGTCCAGGGTCCGGCCGAGCGCGGCGGGCAGTGCCAGGGCGACGGCGGCTCCGGCCGTGGTCAGCAGGCACAGGGCGGCGGCCCTCGCGGTGCTGTGCCGGGCGGCTGACAGCAGCAGCCGGTCGGCGGGGCGTGCCGGGTGCGGCATGTCTCCTCCTCCGGCCGGGCCCCGCGGGCGGCCGGTGCGCTCGGTGCGGCCGGCAGCGGGTGCGGTTGTCCGGCACGGCGGTGCGGTGGCGGGCGGTGGCCCGGTGGACGCGCGGAGCCCGCGGCCCGCGTGCGGTGTGACCGCACGGGACCGCGGGCCGGGCCTGCGGATGGATCAGCAGGTGATGACGCTCAGACCGCTGTCGCCGCACAGGAGGAGGCTGGCGTAGCTCGGGTTGGAGCCGCCGCCGCCGTACTCCTCGGAGGTGTCCATCGTCTGCAGGTCGAGAAGAGCCATGGTGATGTCCTTTCGGATTCTCATGAGGTGACCGGGATATTCACTTGTTCACCCTCGTGGCGCGAGGGTGGCTCTGGGGCTGCCGGAGGCGGCAGGAAGGGGAGTCGCACGGTGCCGGGCCGCCGGGCGGCGCCGAGCGCCAGCAGGCAGCCCGCCGTCCCCGTGGCCAGGTCCATCGACAGCCGCATCATCTGGTCGCCGGGGAAGGCCAGTCCGCCGCCGTAGGGCAGCGTGTACCAGGCCAGGTCGGCGATCTGGGCGTCGAGGTGACCCGGGGTCGCCCCGGGGGCGGTGGTGCGGCTCAGGTGCAGGATCATCCCTGCCCGGCCCCGGAAGAGGCCCGGCTGGGCGTAGAAGCGGGAGCGGGCGGCGGGCAGAATCGCGTCGCGGGCCGCGGCCAGTTCCTCGTCGGCGCGGTGGGCGAGGAAGTCGTCGATGACCATGCCGATACCGACGCTGCCCTCCCCGACGTACGGCATCCGGCGGGTCTTCTCGTCCACCAGCAGGGTGCCGTGCCGGTCTGCGACGCAGCGGGCCAGGTCCTGGCGCAGGGCGGTGGCCGCCAGGTCGAGCAGCGCGGTGTCCCCGGTGCGCTCGTACAGGCGCACCATCAGCAGGGCCGGCCCGGCGGCACCGTGCAGGAGGCCGGCCCGCCCGCTGCTGCCGCCACGTGTGATCCGGGCGGCGGCCAGTTCGGCGGCGGACAGGGCGCGGGCCCGCAGCGAGGAGTCGCCGGTGGTCCCCGCGAGGTGGTCGAGGACCAGCCCGATGCCGGCGAGCCCGCCGAACAGCTCCTCCGGCAGGTGCCGCCAGCTGCCCTCCGGCAGCCGCTCGGCCAGGTCCAGAGCCCGGTCGGTGTGGCCGAGCCGGTCCAGGGTCCAGGCGACGCCGAGCAGGCCGTCGTACAGACCGACGGGGGTGGCCCGCGGCGGTTCGGCGGCCTGCCGCAGCAGCCACTGCTCGCCCTCCGGGAAGCGTTCGGCCCCGGTTTCCGCCAGGGCGTACAGCACGCCGGCGGCGCCGTGCGCCAGGCCGAGTCCGCCGCCTTCCGAGAACTGGGCGATGTCGCCGGGGAAGAGCCGGTCGTCCCGCTCGGGGGTGGCGGAGGCCAGGATGGCGCGGACCATCGCGTCGCGGCTGCGCGGCCAGTCCCCGGGCTCCACCGGTGCCGGGCCGTCCGCCGCGGACCGCTGCTTCCCGGCCGGGCGGGCACCGGCCGGCCGGACGTCGCGGCCCTCGATCTCGGCGACCGCCTCGTCGAGGAACTCCCGCGGCACGTCGGGGAACTGCGCGGCGGCGAGGCCGGCGAGATGTGCGGCCTTGCCGCGGTCGATGGCCAGCAGCGTGGTCAGCGGCAGGAACAGCGACAGCCTCAGGCACGCCAGGGCGTAGCGGTCGACCTCCTTGCCGATGCGCCCGGCGGGCGCCAGATAGCCGGGGTGGGCGACGATCTGCCGGGTCTCGTTGCCCGGGTACGAGGCGGACTCGAAGTCCAGCAGCGCCACGGACTTCTCGTCGGGCGCGACCATGATGTTGAACATGTGCAGGTCGTTGAAGACGACGTCGCGCTCGTGCAGGGCCGCCACGGCCTCCTCCACCGCCCGGTGCATGTCCAGTGCCCAGCGGGTGTAGGAGGCCAGTGCGGCAGGGTCGGGGGTCTCGGATATCAGCGGGTGCCGCTCGGCGAAGAAGGAGTTGAGGGTCCGGCCCGGCAGGTGGTCCATCACCAGGAACTGGTGGTCGCCCAGCGCGAACCAGTCCCGCACCCCGGGCACCACCGGCAGGCCGGCCAGCCGCTCCAGCGCGCCCTTCTCCCGTTCCAGCCTGCTGATGGCGTCCACGCCGTCGGCGGCCAGGCCGGCATACGGGCGGGCCTCCTTGAGCACCACCCGCTCACCGGTCCGGGTGTCGGTGCCGGTGTAGACGCCCCCGCCGTTCGAGAAGTGCAGGGCACGCTCGATCCGGTAGGGAAGGTCCGACGTGGTGGTGGCGTTGCGGGCGTCCAGTTGCGGCTTCAGGAACTCCGGCAGGGGCACCCACGGAGGGACGGAGAAGGTGGGCGCCCGCAGATCGGGCACCAGCTCGCCGTCGGCGTTCTCGATGGCGGGCACCAGGTTCCCCGAGCCGTCGTCGCACAGGCGCCGGGCGAACGCGCCGTAGCGCACGAACAGCGGGCCGCCCTGCCAGCGCAGATCGGTCAGGATGTACGGACCCGGCTCCCCGGCGAGGGCGTGACCCAGCTCGGTGAGGACGGTGTGCAGCTGCTCCTCGCCCGCCGGGTATATGGTGGCGAATTTTCCGCTGCTGTCCCGTCCGGCGTACTTGGAATTCCGCAGGTACAGCAGATTCCGGCTGGGCACGAATTTGAATGCGATGCCCCGGGGCACGCAGTAGTCCCAGATTTTCGCCGCGACCGTGTCCGCGTTGTCCAGGCACGCCGAGGCGTGAATCTTCCAGCCCTGCCGGGGAAGCGTGCCGGCATCAGGGGTGATCTGCAGCCAGTCCCCGCTGCGGCCGCTGCTCCAGCCGGCCGGGACGGAACGCCGCGCGGTGTCCAGCAGCGCCTCGCGCCGCCGCGATTCCTTTTCCGCGGCGGACCACCGCTGCGGCGTCTCGTAGAAATTCTTGTCCACGAGACAGAAGGCTTCGTACCGCTTGTCCATTCCTCCCCCTTCGGGTGACCGGAACCGACGATTCCACGTGACCGGGGAAAGGGAACAGTCGCAGTTGTCACGACCTGGACATGCGTTACGCATGGTTCCTCGCGGTGACGGAGGTGCGGGCGGCCGGAGGAGGGTATGACCCGGGCGGACGGCAGACCGCATCCGACCGGCAGCGCACGGTGACAGCCGTGGGCGAGAAGGGACCGCGAATCCGTGGACGAGCAGCTGGCGAACCACTACGCACACCGCGCCGACTCCTACGACACCACCTGGGGCCACCGCCCCGACTACCTCGACTGGATGGAACACCGCATCCACCGGCGGCTGGCCCTGCGGCCCGGACTGCGCATCGCCGACATCGGGGCCGGCACCGGTCTGTTCCTGCGCCGGCTGATGCGGCACGCCTCCCAGGACACCCCGGTGGTGTGTGCCGACCCCTCCCCCGCCATGCTCGGCCGGCTTCCGTCGGACCCCAGGCTGCTCCCGGTCCGGGCCACGGCCGAGGAGCTCGCCACGGGCACGGTGGGGCTGCCGTGGCCGGCCCTCGACGGAATCGTGATCAAGGAGGCGGTGCACCACTTCTCCGCGCTGGACCGCACCCTGGCCGGGCTGGCCCGGCTGCTCGTACCCGGCGGCCGGATCGTCGTCGTCACCCTTCCGCCGAAAACGGGCTACCCCCTGTTCGCGGCGGCCCGGGACCGGTTCGCCGCAAGACAGCCCGAGCCGGCACAGATCGCCGGCGCCCTGGAGCAGGCGGGCCTGCGCACCGTCCTGGAGACGGACGCCTATCCGGTGCGGATCGACCGCGAGGAGTGGCTGAAGCTGGTCGCGGGGCGCTGGATGTCCGTGCTGTCCTCCTTCCCCGACGGTGAACTGGACGCCGGGCTCCGGGAGATCGCCGAGCGGTACCCAGCCGGTGAGCTGGCCTTCGACGACCGCTTCGCCTTCATCACCGGTGAGCGGCCCGCCGGGCAGGACCGCGGCTGAGGGCAGGGCCCGGAGGCCGGCCGGAGGGCGGCGGCTACAGTGACCCCCAGCAGTACTTCCGCGACCAGGGGAAGCCGGTGCGATTCCGGCGCTGACCCGCAACCGTGAGCGGGCCCGGCCTCCGCCGGGGCCCGCGAGCCGGAGCACCTGACCGCGGGAGCGCACTGGCTCCCGGAGCCGGACCGTGCCGCCCGTCGGCCGGCCGGCCCCCGGCACCGTCGAGGTATACGGAGCTGAGCCCGGTGCCGCCGCAGCACGAACGCTGTGGTGGTCAGCCGCGCCCGGCTGACCAGCACAGCGAAAGGCATCCGATGAACCTGCGCCGCAGCGCGACCGCCCTGGGAGGTGCCGCCCTCCTTGTGATCACGGCGGCCCCGGCCGTCCTGGCCGAGGATCCCCCGCCGGCCCCCGAGGAGCTCTACGGGGAGGGCGACCCCAGCTTCGACGGGGTGTGGCGGCAGTCCCTGGCCCTGCTGGCGCAGGACACCAGCGGGTACACACCGGCGCCCGAGGCCGTCGAATGGCTGGCCGGGCAGCAGTGCGAGGACGGCTCCTTCCTCTCCTTCCGCGCCGACACCGGCGTGCCCTGCGAGGACGTCACGGCGGCCGACACCAATGCCACCGCACTGGCCGTGCAGGCGCTGGCGGCCGTGGGCGGACAGGACGAGGCCGTTGCCGCCGCCGACGAGTGGCTGCGGAGCATGCAGAACGAGGACGGCGGCTGGGGCTACAGCCCCGGCGGCGCCACCGACTCCAACTCCACGGCCGTGGTGATCGGTGCCCTGGCTGCCGCCGGACAGGACCCGGACGGGGTACGCCGGGACGACGCGTCCCCCTACGAGGCACTGGCCGCCCTCCAGCTGGGCTGCGAGGCGGACCAGGAGGAGCGCGGCGCGTTCGCCTGGCAGCCCGACGAGACCACCGGTGACCTGTTCGCCAACCCCGCCTCGACGGTGGACGCGGTACTCGCCGCCTACGGCAGCGGCCTGGTCGTGTCCCCGGACGTGGAGGGCGACCCGGTGCCCGTCTCCCCGCTGGACTGCGGGGACGAGGACGGGGACGAGGACACGCCGGACACCGAGGGCGAGGACGCCGAGGACTCCACGGAGGAGAACGGCGAGGACGAGTCCGGCGGCCGGGAACCGACCGCGGGGCAGTCCGCCGCCGCGGGCGCCGCACACCTGGCCGCGCTGCTCGCGGAAGGGGACAACCACCTGGTCTCCTCGCTGCCCGGCGCGGAGGACCAGCCGGACTTCGGCGGCACCTCCAAGGCCGTGCTCGCCCTGGCCGCGGGCGGCCACGGGGACGCCGTGCGGGGCCCGCTGGAGTGGCTGGAGGCCAACCACACCGCGTGGGACGGGCTGGAGTCCTCCCCGGCCGCGCTGGGCCAGCTGGTGCTCGCCGCGCACGCCGGGGGCGCCGATCCGGCCGACTTCGGCGGCACCGACCTGATCGGGCAGCTCAACGCCCTCGGCCCGGCACCGGAGCAGGACGAGGACGGCGCGGCGGACGGCGCCGGCGAGGAGGAGAACGAGGAGGCCACCGGCAGCGGCGTGCTCCTGTGGATCCTGGGTCTGGGCCTCCTCGCGGGTGTCGTCATCGGTGTGCTGCTGACCCAGCGCAGGAAGAAGCGGGACAGCTGATGCGCCGTCGCTCTCCTGCCGGCGGCGGATCGCGGCGGACAGCCGCCGGCCTCCTCGCGGCCTCGCTCCTGGGCGCCGCGGCCGTGTCGGCCGCGGCCCCGCCGGCGCACGCCGGGGAGGAGGCACCGGCCGGCTACCGCTACTGGTCCTTCTGGCAGCAGGAGAGCGACGACGGCCGGTGGCGCTACGCCACTCAGGGCCCGGGCACGCTCCGCCCCGCGGACGGTTCCGTGCTCGGCTTCCGGTTCGCCGTCCAGACCAACGCCGCCGACGCCCACCGGCCGCGCGGAGAGACCCGTTTCGAGGAGATCTGCGGCGGGACCGAGCCGGACGACGGCTCCAAGCGGATCGCCTGGGTCATCGACTTCGGCACCCCGGAGGACGCCCCGGCGGGCGAACGGCCGCCCGGCGGGCGGACCGAGTGCTCCGTCGTCCCCGTGGACGCCACCGCGGCGGAGGCCCTGGCGGCGAGCGCCGGTCCGCTGCGCTACAACACCGACGCGCTGCTGTGCGCCATCGCGGACTACCCGGCGCGCGGCTGCGGCGAGCAGGTGACCGGGGCCGGCAGCGACGACGACGGCACGGACGACACGGGCGCCGCCCCGGATCCGGGCGGCGGGCCGGTCGCGGTGATCGCCGGCGTCACCGTGGTCGTCGTGCTCGCCGGAGCCGCCTGGTGGCGGTCCCGGCGCCGGGACCTCTGAGCCGGCGGGAGACGGCATGAACCGGACCCCGAGCGGCACCGTGGCCCCCGCGCCCGGCAGTGGCGCGGCACCGGCCGCGGTCCGCGGCCGGTGGCTGCGCGCGCCCGAGGCCACCCGGGCCAACGCCCTGCACTCCGGGGCCTGGTGGCTGTGGGCGCTGGGGCTGGCCACCGCGGCCTCCCGGACCACCAACCCCCTGCTGCTGGCCCTGATCGTCACGGTGGCCGGCTATGTGGTGGCCGCCCGGCGCACCGATGCCCCCTGGGCGAGGGCGTTCCGCTTCTTCCTGGTCCTGGGCGCGGTGGTGGTGGTCGTGCGGGTGGTGTTCGCGCTGCTCCTCGGCTCCCCGGTCGGGGGCACCACGGTGCTGTTCACCCTCCCGGAGGTGCCGCTGCCGGAGTGGGCCCAGGGTGTGCGCATCGGCGGCCGGGTGACCGCCGAGGGCCTGCTGTTCGCCGCCTACGACGGTCTGCGGCTGGCGACCCTGCTGATCTGCCTGGGGGCCGCGAACGCGCTGGCCAACCCGGCCCGGCTGCTGAAGTCCCTGCCCGGCGCGCTGTACGAGGCGGGCGTGGCGGTCGTCGTCGCCCTGACCTTCGCCCCGCAGCTGATCGCCGACCTGCTGCGGCTGCGGTCGGCCCGGCGGCTGCGCGGCCGTTCCGACAAGGGGATCCGCTCGGTGCTGGCGGTGGCCATGCCGGTGCTGGAGGGTGCGCTGGAGCGCTCGGTCGCCCTGGCCGCCGCGATGGATGCCCGCGGCTACGGCCGCACCGCCGCGGTGCCCCCGGCGGTGCGCCGCACCACCACGGCCCTGACCCTGGGGGGCCTGCTGGGCATCTGCGCCGGCACCTACGGGCTGCTGGCCGCCGAGGGCGCCGGGTTCGGCGCCCCGCTGATGGCCGGTGGCGTGCTGCTGGCCATGGGCGGGCTGTGGCTGGGCGGGCGGCGCAGTGTCCGCACCCGGTACCGGCCCGACCGCTTCGGCGCGCGCGCCTGGCTCGTCTCCGGCTCCGGGGCCGTGGCGGCCGCCTGGCTGATCCACGCCGGTGCCGCCGATCCGTCCGTCCTGCACCCGTCCGTCGTCCCGCTGTCCGCCCCCGGGTTCCCCCCGGCAGCCGTCGCCGCCGTGCTGACGGGTCTGCTCCCCGCCGTCGTCGCCCCCGTTCCCCGCCGTTCCGGAGACACCAGTCCATGATCACGTTCGACCAGGTCTCGGTCACCTATCCGGACGCGCCCGGGCCCGCCCTGCCGGGCGTCGACCTCACCGTCGCCGAAGGCGAGCTGTGCCTGCTGGTGGGCCCTTCCGGCTCGGGCAAGTCCACACTGCTGGGGGCCGTGTCGGGCCTGGTGCCGCACTTCACCGGCGGCACGCTGCACGGCCGGGTCACCGTCGACGGCCGGGACACCCGCACCCACCGGCCGCGCGAACTGGCCGATGCCGTCGGCACGGTGGGCCAGGACCCGCGGGCGCACTTCGTCACCGACACCGTCGAGGACGAACTGGCCTACGGAATGGAGTCGATGGGCCTGGACCCGGGCACCATGCGCCGCCGGGTCGAGGAGACTCTGGACCTGCTGGGCCTGGCCGAGCTGCGGGACCGCCCGCTGGCCACGCTCTCCGGCGGCCAGCAGCAGCGGGTGGCGATCGGCTCCGTGCTGACCCCGCACCCCCGGGTGCTGGTGCTGGACGAGCCGACCTCCGCCCTGGATCCGGGGGCCGCGGAGGAGGTACTGGCAGTGCTCCAGCGGCTGGTGCACGACCTGGGCACCACCGTGCTGATGGCCGAGCACCGGCTGGAGCGGGTCGTGCAGTACGCGGACCGGGTGCTGCTGCTGCCGGGCGGCGGGCGCCCCCCGGTGGCCGGCGACCCGGCGGAGGTCATGGCGCGCTCCCCCGTGCAGCCGCCGGTCGTGTCACTGGGCGAGGCGGCCGGCTGGTCACCGCTGCCTCTGTCGGTGCGCGACGCCCGGAGGCGTGCCGCCGGTCTGCGCACCACGCTGGCCGAGCGGTATCCACAGGGCCCTCCCGGGCGCCTCCCGGCACCGGCCCCCGCCGGCGGGGCGGCCGGCGGAGGGAAGGACCACCCGGCCGAGGTCCGGGATCTCGCGGTGCGCCGGGGGCGCACGGAGGTGCTGCACGGGCTCGGTCTCACCGTCCGCCGCGGCGAGACCGTGGCCCTGATGGGCCGCAACGGCGCCGGGAAGTCCACCTTGCTGCGGACCCTGATGGGGATGCACGAACCCGCCGCCGGGCGCGTCCGGCTGAGCGGGGTGACACCGCACCGCACGCCCCCCGGCGAGCTGCTGCGCCACGCGGGCATGGTACCGCAGGATCCGCGAGACCTGCTGTACGCGGCCACCGTCACCGCCGAGTGCGCCGCGGCGGACGCGGACGCCTCCGCCTCCCCGGGCACCTGCCGGGCGCTGGTGAGCAGGCTGTTGCCGGGCATCCCCGGGGAGGCGCATCCGCGCGATCTGTCGGAGGGCCAGCGGCTGGTCCTGGCGCTCGCGGTGGTGCTCACGGCGGACCCGCCACTGCTCCTGCTCGACGAGCCGACCCGCGGCCTGGACTACGCCGCCAAGAGCCGGCTGGTGGACATCCTGCGGGAACTGGCCGCCGACGGCCGCGCCACCGTACTGGCCACCCACGACGTGGAACTGGCCGCCGAGGTCGCGGACCGCGTGGTGATTCTCGCCGACGGCGAGGTGGTCGCCGACGGACCCACGGCCGACGTGGTGGTCTCCTCGCCCTCGTTCGCCCCTCAGGTGGCGAAGATCCTTGCGCCGCAGCGGTGGCTGACGGTCTCGCAGGTCAGGCGGGCGCTGGCCGCCCCGGTGGGCGCCCCGTGACCGGCGGCACGGCGGCCCGTCCCGCGCGGCCGGTGCGGCTGGGGCCCCGGTCGGCCGCGGTGCTGGCCCTGGTCTCGGTCATCGGGGTGGCCGCTTTCGGCTGGCCGCTGCTGGCCGCCCCCGAGTCCGGTCTGGCGCATTCCGGCGACGCGCCCTGGCTGTTCGCGCTGCTGCTGCCGCTGCTGCTGGCGGTGGCGGTGGCCACCGTCGCCGACACGGGTCTGGACGCCAAGGCCGTCGCGATGCTGGGCGTACTGGCCGCGGCGGGCGCCGCGCTGCGCCCGCTGGGCGCGGGTACCGCCGGCCTTCAGCCGATGTTCTTCCTGATGGTGCTCTCCGGCCGGGTGCTGGGCCCCGGCTTCGGCTTCGTCCTGGGCGCACTCACCATGTTCGCGTCGGCGCTGCTGACCGGCGGGGTGGGGCCGTGGATGCCGTTCCAGATGCTGTGCATGGGGTGGGTGACGATGGGTGCCGGGCTGCTGCCCGGTCAGCACACCCTGCGCGGCCGCGGCGAACTGCTGATGCTCGCCGGGTACGGGGTGGTCTCCTCCGTGCTGTACGGCCTGGTGATGAATCTGCAGGGCTGGCCGTACATCGCGGGGCTGAGCACCGGCATCTCGTTCGTGCCGGGGGACCCGCCGGCGGAGAATCTCGCCCGCTACGTGACTTATGTGCTGGCCACCTCACTGGGCTGGGACATTCCCAGGGCGGTTCTGACCGCCGGGCTGATCCTCGCCGTGGGCGGCAGTGTGCTGCGGGCACTGCGGCGGGCCACCCGCCGGGCGGCCTTCGACGCCCCGGCGCGCTTCACCGCGGGACCGCCCGGGAGCTGACCGCCGGAACGGCGCCTCACGGCTGCTGGGTGTGGGCTTCCAGCACCTGGCGGGTGTACGGCCCGTAGACGCCGCGGCGGTCGCCCTCCACGCCGTACCCCACCTGGAAGCGGACCACGGCCGCGCGGGTCCGGCCGTCGAACCGCCCGTGCGCCTCGCCGTCGTAGACCCAGCGCAACTGGCCCAGGCGGTACTGAAGTTCCGCCACTTCCGGTCCTTCGTCCCCCTCCATGAGCACCACGGGTTCCTCGTCCTCCACGGGGGGCGGATCGACGGTCGCGGAGGGCTCGCCGGTGTCCGGCGGGAGGTGCGGGGGCGGCGGTTCGGTCACCGGCGGCGGGTCCGTCCTCCGGGACGGTTCCGTGGTGTCCGCCGGGGGCTCGGACGTGTCCACCGGGGGGGCGGGTTCACGGTTGCCCGGCGCGTCCGGGTCCCGGCCGGTGTCCCGTGCCGGGGGGCCGGCGTGGTCCGTCGGCTGCGGGGCGGGGCGGGCGTCGTGGTGGTTCTCACGACCCGTGTCCGGTTCCGGGTCTCCGTCGGGGACGCCGAGGCTGGGACCGGGACGGGTTTCCTCCAGGGCCTCTTCGGAGCGCTGCTGGCCGCCGAACAGCGAGGCCGCCAGGGCCGTGCAGCCCACCACGGCGGCGACCGTACCGCCGGCCGCCAGGGCCGCCCGTCCGCGGTTCTTGGGCTTGCGGTGCGAGCGCGGGGTGCGCGGCGGTTCGGGCGGGGGCGGTTCGAGGGGGAAGAGAGCCACATCGGCGGGGTCGGGACCCTCGGAGACCGTGGCCACCGGTCTGGACAGCGAATGTGTCAGGCAGTCACACGCGGGCTCGCCGGTCGGCAGCATCGGTCGGCCGCACACCAGACACTCCAGCCCCTGGGTCACCACGCCTCCCCTCACCCGGTCGACTGGTCGGAATTATGCACCACTCGAACGAGTGACAACGGCCACTCGCCCCACAACGGCAGGTCCTTGCCGTGGCGGTGCGGAACGGGCCGGGCACCCGTCGCCGGCCGTCCGCATACCCGTCAGCCGCCTGTCCAGTCCTCCCGGCGCGAAGAGAGGAGAAGCGGAAAGGGAAAGGAGGAACGGGAAGGAGTGGCACGCCGGGCCCAGATTTTGTATCGTGGTCGAACAAAGTGGCCTCCGCCCGCTCCCCGACCCCGCGGGCGGAGCCACTGGCTTCCCACGTGCGGAAACACCTTCGCCGCCGGTCAGCCGCCCCCGGCCAACGGGGCGCGCAGCCCCTTCATCCGGCCGATCTCCACCGTCTGCTCCGCGATCATCTTGGTGGCCATCTCACCGGCCTCCACATCGGTGCTCTCCGCCAGCAGGTCCGCCGCCATGGCCACCGCACCCTCGTGATGAGCGATCATCAGATCAAGGAAGAGCAGGTCGAACTCCTTCCCGCGGGCCGCATGCAGTTCCGCCAGCTCTTCCCCGGCGGCCATTCCCGGCATGGCCGCCGCTCCGGAACCCTCCGCGTCGTGATGGCCGTGGTCGTGGTGACCGCCGTCCTCCTTCCCGGCGTCCTCACCGTGGCGGACCAGCCAGGCCTTCATGACCTCGATCTCCGGGCCCTGGGCCGCGGCGACGCGCTCCGAGAGCCGCCCCACCTTCGCGTCCTCGGCGTGCTCCGCGGCCAGATCGGTCATCACCAGGGCCTGTTCGTGATGGAGGATCATCATCCGCATGAAGGCGAAGTCCGCCTCGCCGGCTTCACCTTCCGCGCGGCTGCCGGCCTCCCGCGCCTCCTCGGGCGCCAGGGTGCGGGCCTCCTCGCCCGGCCTGCCCGGCGCGATGACCGGCGGTTCGCCCTCGGCGGCCGGTGCCGTCTCCCCCGCGCAGCCCACCGCCAGCAGTCCGACGAGCGTCACAGCGGCCAGTGCGGCGCGTCCTGGCCGGGATCGGCCGGCCGGGCGTTGCGTCATGCGGTCCTCCGGGGCGTGTCGCGATCGCGGACCGGCGGAGATGCCGGCCCCTTCATTGATATGTACATGCAGGGGTAGGGATGAAACGATCCGGCACCGGATCATCCATCCCTGACCGCACACGCGGATCCCCGAGGAGGACGCAGTGACAGCGGTGCCCACAAGGCGCACGGCACGCAGATGGCCGGCCGCGGCGACGGCCGTGTCCATCCTGCTCGCCACACTCTTCACCGGCGGCACGGCAGCAGCCACCCCCGACCCAGGGGACGAACCCCTCGCCCCGGAGAGCATCAGCCCCCGGGAGCAGGCCGAGGTCGAGTCGGCCATCGCCGGCGACGAGATACCCGGCGTGGACGAGATCGTGCACAGCGACAACATGACCCACCTGGCCAACGTCCCCAAGTCGGCGCTCCGGGGCACCAACTCGGATCTGGCCTTCCAGGGCCGTTACGCCTTCGCGGGCAACTACGACGGCTTCGTCGTCTACGACATCGCCAACCCGCGCAAGCCGAAGATCGTCAGCCAGGTGCTCTGCCCCGGCGCGCAGAACGACATCTCGGTCTCCGGGAACCTGCTCTTCCTGTCCGTGGACTCCTCGCGCAGCGACGACTCCTGCTCCAGCACCTCGCAGCCTGCGACGGAGAAGGACTCCTGGGAGGGCATCCGTGTCTTCGACATCTCGGACAAGAAGAACCCGCGCTACGTCGCCGCGGTGGAGACCGCCTGCGGGTCGCACACCCACACCCTGGTGCCCGACCGGCGCGACATCTACGTCTACGTCTCCTCCTACTCCCCCAACGCGGCCTTCCCGGACTGCCAGCCGCCGCACGACGGCATCTCCGTCGTCAAGGTGCCGCGTCACGCCCCTCACAAGGCGGCGGTCTCCAGCTTCGAGGTGCTCTTCCCCGACGGCGGCTTCCCCGGTGACTCCACCGGCGCCGCCACCACCGGCTGCCACGACATCACCGCGTACCCCGCGCTGAAGCTGGCCGCCGGCGCCTGCATGGGCGACGGCATCCTGATGGACATCTCCGTGCCCGCGAAACCGCGGGTCATCGACCAGGTGCAGGACGCCGAGCACTTCGCCTTCTGGCACTCGGCGACCTTCAGCCAGGACGGCAGCAAGGTCGTCTTCACCGACGAGCTCGGCGGAGGCGGCGGCGCCACCTGCAACGAGCGGACCGGACCGGAGTTCGGCGCCAACGGCATCTACCACATCACCGGCCACGGCGACGACCGGAAGCTGGAGTTCCAGAGCTACTACAAGATCCCGCGGCACCAGGCCGACACCGAGAACTGCGTGGCGCACAACGGGTCCCTGATACCCGTCCGCGGCCGCGACATCATGGTCCAGTCCTGGTACCAGGGCGGCGTCTCCGTGTGGGAGTTCACCGACTCCGCCAATCCGAGGGAGATCGGCTACTTCGACCGCGGGCCGCTGAGCACCGAGGCGCTGACCTTCGGCGGCACCTGGTCCGCGTACTGGTACAACGGCCACATCTACTCCAACGACCAGAAGGGCCTCGACGTCCTGCGCATCGACGACCGCAGGACCGACAGCGCACGCGGGGTACGTCTGCGCGAACTGAACGCGCAGACCCAGCCCACCTACCGCTGAGCCGGCCGGGGGCGCTGTCAGCCCCGTACGGCCTCGACGATGTTGATCGCGGCCATCACCAGCATCGCCGCCGCCGCGATCCTGGTGAGCAAGGTGAGCGGGACGACCCGCAGCAGCGCCCGCCCGCCCAGGATGCCCAGCGCGGCCACCAGCCACAGCGCCAGTACCGAGCCGACCGCCACCGAGAGCGGGTCCTCGTAGTGGGCCGTGAAGTTGGCCATCATGATCTGCGACATGTCGCCGAACTCGGCGATCAGAATGATCATGAAACTCGTGCCGGCCACCCTCCGGAAGGACTGTCCGGCCGGTGCCCGCTGCTCACCGGCGTCCTCCTGCGCCTCTTCCCGCCGGAACAGCAGCAGCGCCGCTCCGGTCAGGAACAGCGCCCCCACCACCACCTGCAGCAGCCGCCCGGGCAGCAGGGTGAGCAGACTGCCCGCGCCGACCGCGAGGCCGACGTGCAGGGCGAAGGCGGCGGCGGCACCGGCGAAGACGTGGGAGGGCCGGAAGCGGGTGCTCAGCACCAGCCCGGCCAGAGTCGTCTTGTCGGGCAGCTCGGCCACGACCACCAGACCGAACACCACGGCGGCGGCAGCGAAGTCGATCAGCACGGGAGGAGAATCCCCTCGGTAGGGCCGTGCCGGTCGATCCGCGGGAGCGCACACTTCGGCACGGCAGCGTCCAGGACACTGCGGCCGAAGGTCTCGCCGGCGGGCGGCGGGCCGTCCGCTCCGGGCGCCGGGCCCTGCCCGTGACGGGCGGGGCCAGTATGTCGACGGTCCGGCGAAGAGCTACTCCCCTTCAGACACCTCCACTCTACGCGACCGCACTCAGCGACCGTCTCCGGTGGCCTCCGACGCCCCGAACGGAACGGTCAGACAGGCCGCCCGGGGCCCGGCGTCGCCCGGCTCCCGGCCGTGGTGGCCGGCGGAGGTCGGCAGCTCGTGGAGCACCACCGAACGCGCCTGCCCCGCGCGGAACGTCCAGTCCTGCTTCGCCACGGCGCGGCCGTCGCCCGAGGCGTCGGCCGTGAAGTCCAGCCACACCTCGTTCCACGGGTTCGCCGCCCGCGGGTGGCCGCTCTCCCGGTGCTGGTAGTGCGGTCCGGCCTGCGCCGGATCCGGGCCGCACGGGCGGGTGTGCACATGGGTGCCGAAGGTGTGCCCCGGCCGCACGCCCCGGACCGTCAGCCCGACCACCGTCCTCCCCTCCCGCACCCGCTCGGTCACCAGGACCCGCGCGCCGGAAGGCACCAGATCCGTGTCGTAGGTCAGCGCCCGCCCGCCGGCAGAGAGACCGGGCGGCGCGAAAACCCCCCACTGCCGCTGCCAGGAGTCGTGCGCGCTCCCCGCCTGCACTGCCCCTGACTGTGCCCCCTCCTGCGCCGCCCCCGGCGGCACCGCGGCCGCGAGGACCGCCACCAGCACCGCCGCGGTCGTGGCCACTGCCTTCATTCCTGCGCTCCGTTCCCTCGAATGGCCGATCGCGGGGAAACCCGCCCGGCCCTCCCGCACCCTTGCGTGCCGCACACCCGCGGCAGCGCCCTCCCCGCCGGGGACGGCGGCCACCACCTTGCCGCCGCCGCCGGGGAACAGGACTTCCGCACACACCTGAATGCTCCGCGCGGGCGATCCGGGCGTAGGCTGTACGGCGGAACGGGAACGCCGAAGAACCGGAATGCGGTCCCTTCTCGACCGGGACCACAGGACCACCACCGGGAATCGGGGAACACTGTGCTGGAAGCCTTGGGGACTCTTCTCTACGCCCCCTGGATCTATCTGGTGGTCGTGCTGTTCGTGCTGTCCGACGTGTTCGTGCCGGTACTGCCCAGCGGAGCCGTGCTGGTCGCGTCGGCCACCGTCGCCGCCGGCACCGCCGCCGACGTGGCCGGTTTCCCCGGCCCCTACGCCGGTGCGCGCCTTCCCGAGCTCTTCCTCCTGCTGCTGTGCGCCGCCACGGCCTCCATCGTCGGGGACCTCGCCGCCTACCGGCTGGCCCGCCGGGGCGGACGCCGGTTCGGCAGCACGATCGCCCGGTCCCGGCGGCTGTCCGCCGCCCACCAGCACCTCGGTACCGCCCTCGCCCGGGGCGGCGGATTCCTGGTCGTCCTGGCCCGCTTCGCGCCCGCCGGGCGGGCCGTGGTGAGCCTGGGCTCGGGCGCCACCCACCGCCGCGCCAAGGACTTCCTGCCCTGGTCGGCACTGGCCGCCGTGACCTGGGCCGGATACAGCGTCGGCGTGGGATACCTCGGCGGCCAGCTGTTCGGCGCGGGCTGGATCAGCACCGGGCTCTCCGTCCTCGCCCTGGCGCTCTCCGGCGTCGTGGCCGGCCGGCTGCTGCGGCGCCCCCGCTCCGCCGTCTGAGCGGTCTCCGGCCCCTCCCCCTCGGTCGCGTTCCGGGACCTTCACGAAAACTCGACAGTAACGATCGCTCACTCAGGGTAGCTTCTCCGTGACGCTGTCCCCGTGAGCGAGGAGACGCCGATGCCCCGGATGCCCGGCGCCGAGTGGCGGCCTCTGCCGGTCAACCACACCAAGGGCGGGAACCGGCCCCGCGTCCAGATCACCCACATCATCGTCGGCACCCTGATGGGAGCCGACTCCTGGTTCCGCAACCCCGACGCCCGGGTCAGCTCACACTTCGGCGTCGGCCGGGACGGACGCGTCCTGCAGTGGGTCGACACCGCCGACACCGCCTGGGCCAATCGCTCGGCGAACTCCTACTCGGTCTCGGTGGAGAACGAGGGCACCACCGGTGACGCGCTCACCGCCGCCCAGCTGCAGGCGAACGCCAGAATCCTGGAGTGGGCGGGCCGCACCCACTCCATCGCGCTGCGGGTCAACGACTCGGTCTCCGGATCCGGCCTGTCCTACCACAGCATGGACCCGTCCTGGGGAGTGACCGCCTGCCCCGGAAGCCGCATCATCGCCCAGCGCGCCGAGATCGTGCGCCGCGCCCAAGCCCTGCGCGGCGGCAGCCCCACGCCCCCGGAGGACGACATGCCCCGACGCACCCTGTACGGCACCACCGACTACGAACGCCGCGTCCCGCCCGGCCAGTGGACCTCGCTGAACTTCAACCGCCGCCACGACGGCAGCAGGTGGACCGAGAAGGAGGCCGAACCCTCGTTCGTCTTCGGCCCCTGCTACTACTCCGCCTCGGTCGCCGTCCGTGTGAAAGGGCTCCAGCGCGGCCAGGAGTTCCAGATCCGCGTCGCCCACTTCCGGCAGCTGGCCGACGGCGGATACGAGAACGTGGGCGGAATGCCGATCCACTCCCCCGTCCACGACGGGGGCAGCGGCCACTTCGTCTACACCTGGAACGGCTTCATCTCCGCGTCCCGCAAGGGACGGGTGCGCGCCCAGGTGATGCACCACGGCAAGGACCCGGTCACCGTCGACTACGCCCGCGCCGAATCCCTCTACTGGCCCGCCTGACCCCGCCCCGAGGCCGCAGGCCCGCTTCTGTGACGGACCGGGCCTGGTGGAATCACCGTTGCGAAGGCCAGTACGGTACGGAAAAGCGCGCACGGTCCGCCTCAGCGAAGACCACGGGCCGGTGCACAGGCCCGGACGGGCTCGCAGGGCGCCTCGCGGCGGCCGGCCGGCGGTGGTGGACCGCGTCGGGCATCGGTGGGTGCAGACGGGTTCGAACCGCCGACATCCGCCTTGTAAGGGCGGCGCTCTACCGCTGAGCTATGCACCCGGGGAACGAGCAGACAGCTTACATGCCCGGCTCGTCCCGGCGGTCCGGCGAACGATTCACCGCTCCGTGCTGAGCGGAGGTCCCGGATGGAAGAATGACTCCGGGAGTTCACCGGGCACCGCAGGCGGGAGAGGGACCACGTGACAGGGACGCGTACCGCGAAGGATCTCGCCACTGTGATGGTGCTGCCGCTGCTGGCCGCCGTCACGGTGCTGCCCGGCGCGTTCACCGGGGGCGGCACCCGGCGCTGGGGGCGCGGCCGGGTGGAGGATCTGCGGGCCGAGGCCCAGGAGGCGAAGGACTCCGCCGCCGCCGCGTTCTACGAGCTCGACACCGCCCAGCGCGATCTGCGGATCTCCATCGAGACGATCACCGCTGCCGACGACTCCCCGGCGGCGGCCAAGGCCGGGGTGGACTTCGCCGCCTTCGGCGAGCGCATCGACCAGGTCAGCCGGTCCTACATCGGGGTGATGGACGCCCACGATCTGGACAGCGGCTCGCTGGACGCCACCGCCGCCTCGCGGGCCCGCCACGACCTCACCCGGATACGGGAGGAGCTGGAGCGCACCCGGGTCGACCTGGAGCGCTTCGGGCACAGCCTGGGCTCCCTGCTGGAACGGGCCGAGACCCAGCTCGCGCAGGTGGCGCCCGCAGTGGAGCGGGCCAGGCAGAGCCTGCTGGCCGCCACCCGGGCGCTGGACGCGGCCCGCGCGGCCCGGCTGCGGGCCGACGGTCTCGCGGCCTCCCTCGCCGCCCTCGCACCCGACCTCAAGCGGCTCAACGAGGGAGCCGCCCGGCACGGGGTGAAGGCGACCGTGCAGCGGGCGGAGGAGGTGCGGCGCCGGGCGGAGGCCCTGCGCGCCGAGGCCGAGCAGCTGCCGAAGAGGGCCGCCGAGATCGACCGCCGGCTGTCCTCGCTGCGCACCCGGGCGGAGGCGATCACCACCCGCGCCGGTCAGGTGGAACCGGTCCTCAGCGAGCTGCGGCGGCGGTTCAGCGCGGCCTGCTGGCAGGACCTCCAGCGGGTTCCGGAGCAGGCCGCGCAGTCGGTCCGGCAGGCCCAGGAGACCCTGCGGGAGGCGCAGCGGGCGCGGGACGAGCAGCGCTGGAGCGACGCCACGGCCAAGCTGTCCACGGTCCACTCGCTGCTGGGCCGCACGGACGAGGCGGTCTCGGCGGCCGGGGAGCGGCTGCGGCGGCTGAACGAGGTGTCGTTCGACCCGCGCAAGGAGATCGAACGCACCCGGTTCGCCGTCCGGGACGCGCAGCGGCTGGCGATGAGCGGCCGGGCGGTACCCGAGCCGCGGCACGCGCAGCCGCTGGACGCGGCGGTGGAACGCCTGGACCAGGCGGTGTCCGCCCTGGAAGGGGGCGGGCGCAATCCGGACTACTGGCGGTTCCTGACCGAGACCGAGGCGGTGCGCGGCATGGTCGCGGCGGTGGTGGAGAACATCCGCAGCGGGCGGTGAGGTCCGCTGCGGGGCCCGCTACCCTGCTGCCATGCCTCGTTATGAGTACCGGTGCCGCAGCTGCGGCAGCCAGTTCGAGCTGAACCGTCCGATGGCCGAGTCCGGTGCCCCGGCGAGCTGTCCGGCGGGGCACGACGACACCGTGAAGCTGCTGTCCACCGTGGCGGTGGGCGGGGCCGCCACCGCACCCCGCGCCGCCGGCGGGGGTGGGGGCGGGGGCTGCTGCGGGGGCGGCTGCTGCGGCTGAGCCGGGCCCCTAGGCATGCCCGGCGTCCGGATGTGTGACGTGCCCGGTGCCGGGTACCCGCGGATATTCACCATTCGCGGAGCGAGACACTGAGGAGGTCGCTGATGACAACCTCGTACTCCCGGTACTCCCGGAAGGAACCCCGGGTCCCCGACGCCGGGCCGCGCGGCCTGTTGCGGCAGGCCAAGCTCGACGAGCATCTTCCCGCGGACCACCGGCTGAGTCTCGTCTACCGGATCGGTGCCGGGCTGATGGGAATCTTCCTGGTGGTCTTCGGCGTGCTCGGGCTGACCGCGCAGATCGCGTTCTGGACGACCGAGGAGAACACCGTCTTCGGTCTGAACACCAATGGCGCGCTCAGTTTCCTGTCCATCGTGGTGGGCCTGGCCCTGTTCGCCGGCATGATCAGGGGCGGGAACTTCGCGTCCACCCTGAACATCGCACTGGGGGTGGGCTTCGTGCTGAGCGGCTTCGTGCACCTGGCGGTGCTGGAGACCGGCTGGAACATCCTGAACTTCCGCATCTCCAACGTGATCTTCAGCTTCGCGGTCGGTGTCGCGCTGCTCACGTTCGGGATGTACGGCAGGGTGAGCGGCCGGCTGCCGCACGACAACCCGTACTGGCAGGCGCGCCACCCGGGGCAGGCCGAGCAGGAGCAGCGGCTGCGCCACGAGGCCAGGGAACGGCAGCGGGAACTCATGGACGCGCGGCACGGGCGGCGAGAGCGCGGAGTATCTCCTCCCCGCAACTGACGCCCCGGGCGGTGAGCGCCGTGACGTGCGGCGCGCTCCAGCCGGTGTCGGCGAGTTCGCCGTGGCCCGGGCGCCAGGCGTGGTCGGCGGCGAGCAGCAGGTCGGTGTCGAGGAGGGAGTCGCCCGCGGCGAGGATCTCGGCGGCGCCGGTCCTGCGGGCGATCTCCGCCACGGCGGAGCTCTTGGTGAGCGGCCGGGGCACCGCGTACAGCTTGCGTCCCTGGAGGGAGACGGTCCAGCCGCGCGGCTCCGCCCAGTCCGCCAGTTCGCCGGCCCACGCGGCGGGGAACCGCGCGCGGTCCACCACCAGGTAGGCGAAGAGGTCTTCCGCCGTGCGTTCCTTGAGCAGCCACCCGGCGTCCGCGGTGGACCGCATCCGCTCGCGTACCTCGGCGAGCGGCGCGCAGTCCGCGGCCAGCGCCCGGCGCACCGCCGCGTGCCAGCCGGGGTCGCTCTCGCCGTCCACCAGCAGATGTCCCCCGTTGGCGCACACGGCGTAGCGCGGCGGCGGCCCGGGAAGCCGGACCCGCCGGTACTGCTCCCGGGTGCGGGTGGTGGCCGGAACGAAGACGGCCCGCCCGGCCAGCTCCGTGAGCAGCGCGGCGGCGGTCTCGGTGAGGTAGGACAGCGGCTTGGCGTCGTAGACCTCCACGCAGAGCAGCCGCGGCGCGTCGGCGTCGGGTACGCCGAGGGCCAGGGCGGCGGCCGAGTAGATGAGTGTGCGGTCCAGGTCGCAGGCCGCCAGGACCGGTCCGCGCGAGTCGGCGCCCGTGGCCGCCGAGGGACGGGCCGGCGCTGTCCTCGGGGCGGTCATCGCACGGCCTTTCCGTCCGCGCCGGTGGCGGCACGGGTGTAGTGGGGGTGGATCAGGCCGACGCAGTTGTAGGGCAGCGTGTCGGTCTCCTCGACGGGGACTCCGCGCTGCTCGGCCAGCAGCCGCACATGGTCCAGTTCGGCGCCGGCGCCCGGGCGGGCGAGCACCCGCCAGGGCACCCGGCGCAGCAGCACCCGGGTGGTCTCCCCGACCCCGGGCTTGACGAGGTTGGCGTCGCCGATGCCGTAGGCGTCACTGATCTCCCGCACGGCCCGCAGCCCCTCCCAGGTGGGCTCGCGGCCGGCCGGGGCGTCCGGCGGCCGGGGGGTGACCTCCGGGAAGTGGGCCGTGACGGCGTCCAGGAAGTGCCCGGACAGGTCGGCGGAGGCGAGCTCGCGGTAGAACTTGGCGCCGTGGAAGTCGTCCGGGCCGACCAGGTCGGCGCGCAGCACGGTGCGGGAGATCAGCCCGGAGACAGTGGAGTTGAGGCACGCCGAGGGGATCAGGAAGTCCTCGCGGGTTCCGTAGGTGGTCACGCACCCGCCCGGGTCGGCCAGGACGGCCAGGGCCGGGTCGAAGCCGGGGAACGGCTCCAGGGCCGCGGCCAGTTCCCGGGTGATGGCGCCCTTGCCGGTCCAGCCGTCGACGAAGACGACGTCGCCCGGCTCGTGGTGGGCGGCCAGCCAGCGCAGGGCGGTGGTGTCGATGCCCCGGCCGCGCACGATGGACACCGCGTAGTGCGGGAGCTCCAGCCCGTGGGCGTGCCGGGCCCAGCGGCGCATGAGGATGCCGACGGGGGTGCCCGCGCGGGCCAGGGAGGCCAGCACCGGGCGGGGGCCGCGCTCGGCCAGGACGGTCTCGGTCACCGTGGCGACGGCTTCCGCGATGCGGCGGGCGGAGGTCTCCAGCGCCTGGTGGAAGAGCCGCTGGTAGGCGGCGCTGGGCTGGTACTCCACGGGCAGCGACTCGGCGTAGTGCGCGCCGCCGCTCTGGATGGCCTCCTCGCGCTCCTCGGTCGGGGCCTCCAGCGTGACGCCGGACAGGTCCTGGAGCAGCCAGCCTGCCTCCGGCGCGGCGTAGGAGGAGAACCCTGGTCCGCGCAGCGGTGCGGGCAGGCCGGGGGACGCCGAGGGGACAGTGGCCAGGAGCAGGCGCGGGGTGTGGGCGGCCAGCCGGGCCAGCAGCCCGTCGGGGGCGTGCAGCGCCGGGGTGTCCCCGGCGGTGTCGGTGATCACGGCGATGGCGTCCCAGCCGCCGCCGGCCACGTTGTAGGCGTAGCGGGGCCCCGGTCCGTCCGGCGGTGCGTCGTGGGCGGGGAAGGCCAGCCGGGTACGGATCGCGTAGCCGGGGTCGTCCACCGGGAGTACGGGCGAGCGGGTGGAGGAGGAGAAACGCACCCGGGCGGTGTCCCCGAGCAGGTCCTCCAGGGCGGCGGCCAGTCGCAGCGGCACGTACATGAGTTCTTCGGTGCCCAGCACCAGAACCCGGCGCGCCCCCTCGGGCAGGGCGGCGGCGAGGCGTCCGGCCATGGCGGGCAGGGCGCGCTCCAGCCGCCTGCGGTGGGCAGGGGTGAAGCCGTGCCGGCCTCCGTCGGGCAGGGCGTCCGGCCAGCCGAGACGGACACGGTGGGCGCAGGCCGGGTCGCCGGCCGGGCCCGGGGCGGGCTCGGGATGGCCGGAGACCAAGGCCGTTCCACGGGCCAGAACGCCGGGAGGCAGCGTGACCCTGCCCGTCGCCAGGGCCACCACCTCCACCGAGGCACCGAGTTCGGCGGCGGCCTTGTCCAGTTCTCCGGCGTCCTGCGGGGTGCGCAGGTCGCTGAGTGCGGCGACGACGTAGCGCCGGCGCGGCCGGTGGCGGTGCAGGGTCTCGATGGTGTTGCGCACGGTGCGGCCGGTGGAGAGCTCGTCGTCGACGAGGACCAGCGGGCCGTCCCCGGCCAGCAGTTCCGGGTCCGCGGGCAGCAGCAGGTGGGAGGTGGCGTGGCTGTGCTCCTCCTCGAACCCGCCGGCCGGCGCGACTCCGGGGGCCGGCCGCCGCGTGGAGTGCAGGCAGGGCACGTCGCCGATGCCGTCTGCCACGCAGTGCCCCAGAGCGGTGGCGGTCTCGGCGTAACCCAGCACCACGGCCCGTCCGGCATCGGCGCCCAGCACCTCGCGGACGCGTGCGCCCAGGCCGGTACCGGTCGAGAGCACCAGCCGCGGACTCTGCGGTATGTGCTTGCCCAGCACGCGGGAGACCAGCAGATGGGCCCGCCGGGGGTTGCGCCGCAGGGCCAGCCCGAGCGTCTCACGCAGGCGCGTGCCGCGCAGTTCCACGCCGAGCCGCCGCTCGACCCACGCGCCGGACCAGGTGGCCTCCTCCCCCGCTGCCACCGGTACCGCGCCCGTCGTCCCGTCACCGGTCATCGCCCGGTCCGTCCCCTCTGCCTCGCGCCGTGCCGCGCTGTCCGTGCCATCCGTGCTGCCGTCGTGCGCCGTGCCGTTGCCGTTCACCCCGCGCCCGCCGCCAGCAGGTCCACGAAGTCGACCCCGGCCCGGGCCACACCGAACACCTCGGCACGCCGCATGGTCCGTTCGGCCCAGGCCCGGTGCGGCTTCACCTCGTTCATCTTGTTGGTGTAGGCCGAGCGCAGCACCCCGCCACCGGCCGGGCCGCTCCGCAGGATGTCGGCGGCGTCGCTGAACTCCTCGTGGGTGACGACGGACAGCGCGTGCACGGGAGCCACGTGGGAGGGGTGGATGCAGGTCTTTCCCTGCAGGCCATTGGCCCTGTCCAGTTCGATCTCCTGGAGCAGCCCGTCCATGTCCCGTTCGATCAGGTCGGCTCGCAGCTCCTCGGCGCGCCCGCGGAAGAGGCTGTGGCGCAGTTGCGGGCGGAACATCCGCTCCTGGGAGCGGAAGTACTCCCACACAGGTCCGCTGACGGTGTATCCGGTGCCGTCCGCGCGGCCGAAGACGTTGACGACGTCGGCGATGGCCGAGGCGACCAGCCGCACGTCGTAGGCGGTCATGACCGGGGTCCGCCGCAGGCCGTAGGCCGCGCAGAAGTCGGTGACCCCCAGTCGCAGGGCGGGTATCCGGTCCCGGTACTTGTCGGCCAGCCGTGCCGCGGCGGCCAGTTCGGCGGCGCGGGTCTCCAGGTGCAGCAGTTCCGGCGACTCCAGGATCGGCATGGCGAGCAGCCGCCGGCCGCACATGACCTCCGCCGCGGTGAGCGCCTCCAGGTAGCCCGGTCCGCTGGCGGCGGTGAACTTGGGCAGGGCGAAGCCGGCCAGCAGGCGGCAGGCGCTGCCGAGCCGTTCGGTGAGGCCGGTGATCTGCGCGGGTGTGCGGACCCGGATGAAGAGCAGCGGCACGTCCCCGGACGGGACCTCGCGTTCCAGCCGCAGGAACTGCCGGATCACGTTCTCCTCGGCGCCGGGCACCTCCGCGTCGCTGATGGAGTCCTCCAGGCACAGCACCATCGACACCACGCCGCGTCCTGCCTGCTTGCGGATGTCGGCCGCCAGGCGGGGGCGGGAGGCGGGGCAGTAGAGGGTCGCGCCCAGCGCGAGGCCCAGAGTCTGCACCGGGGAGTCGAGAGAGAACTCCGCGGGTTCGCGGTGGAACAGCCTGCCGCGTTCCGCGGCTGTCAGGTGCCCGTAGTGCCGCATGGTCTCTCCCCGTGTCTCTCGCGGACCCTCCGGAGGCGTCGGATCCAGCGGCAATCGTACGTTCGAGATTGTTTCGGGAGTGCGACGGCAGGCAGGATGCCCGCATGACGCGCGTGTTGACGACGGGGGGCACCGTCCGGCTCCCGGTGACGCGGCTGCTGGCCGTGCTCCGCTGGACGCACGAGGAGAGTTCCCCGCCGGCTCTCTCGGCCCTGTTCCCGGGACCCGGCCGGCGGATACGGCCCGAGGACACCATCGTCTTCCGCGGCAGGCCCCGGCACCCCGCCGGGCTGGTGCGGTGGCTCCCGGCCGCGCCGGGGGAGAAACCCGCCTCGCACGGGCCTTCGCAGGCGCTCCAGATCTCGCTGGCCCGGCTGGACGCGGCGGACGGACCTGTCGTGCTGGCGGCGTCTGCGCCCGCGGGGGTGCTCGCCCGGGCGGGGACGCCCCGGCTGGTCCTGCACGACGCGGACGGCCAGGACGCGCTGGCCGTCTTCCCGTTCGCCCCGGAGTCCACCGGTGACACGGCAGTGGTGTGCGGGGAGCTGAACCGGTCGGACTCGGGCTGGGAGTTCCGCGCCTCGGGCCGCGCGTTCGACGGCGGACCCGAGGGGGACCCGGGGGCGTTCCGCGGGCCGCTGCCCGCCCCGGCCCGGCCCGGCGCCGGTTCCCTGCCGCGCCCGGCCGCGGCAGGCCGCGCGGGCGCGGCGGATCCACGGCGGGCGGAGTACGGCCGCCCGCCGGCCGGGGATCCGGATCACTTCGTTCTTCCCCCGCAGGGCCCGCAGTTCCTGCCGTCGGCGGAGGGAGCGCCGCCCCGCTGACCGGGGCGGCACGCGCTCAGGCGCGGACGGGGCCGTCCTTGAAGCCGCGGCCCCAGGCCATGCCCCAGCCGTAGAGCCGGTCGATCTCGGACTGGAATCCGTAGACGTAGCGCACCTCGCGCCGGGCGATCAGCTCCCCGCGCTCGTGCTCGATCATCGCCACCGCGCACGAACGGGCCTGGGGCACCGGGTCGGTGAGCCCGATCTCGATGTGCGTGTTGTCACCTGTCACCAGCGTGACCACGACGTCGGCGCGGGCGAAGGCCGGTGTGCCGTCGTAGATGTAGACGAACACCAGCAGCCGCTTGAACTCGTCGGACTTGTCGAGGTTGACGTAGATCGTCTCGCCGCTGCCGGTGCCGAACCGGTCGTCGCCGCTCAGCTTGAGGTAGGGCGGTGAGCCGAAGTCGCCGTGCAGCCCGCCCAGCGGCTGGACGACCCCCTTGGTGCCGTCCTTCAGCTCGTACAGGCAGGCCAGGTCGAAGTCCACATTCACCAGACCCTGGGTGTGCCCGACCACCTCGGCGGGCTTCAGCAGCTGTAAAGGGTGCCGCCAGGCGTTCAGCTTGCGGTGGCCGCTGCGGTCCAGGTCGGTGGTGCGCATCCGCCAGGACAGTCCGATCCGCAGTGTTCCGGAGGTGCCGCCCTCCTTGGTCAGCGAGACCTGGGGGGTGCGTTTGGTCAGTTCGAGGGCGTAGCTGGACGCGCCGCCGACGGTGTCGAACTTCTGCTTGGGCGTCTTTGCGCGGCGCGCGTAATCCCACAGGGAGACCAAGGTCCTCCCACCCCTCTTGCCGTTGTGGCCGGACGGACCGGCGCCGGGTGACTGCTCGGTGTGGCCGCTTCACGTGGCGGGGCGGGCCACCGCCTGTAGCGGGGCGGCCGCCCCGCTACAGAGACTTCCCTCGGAACGGGTGCGCTCACACCCCCGAGGACACCGAGGACTGGTCGGGGCTGTCCTCGCGCGGTGTGCCACGCCCGTAGAAGCGGTTGTGGCGCAGTGAGGACCAGAACGCGAGGGCGATCAGTCCGACGCCGAACAGGCCGGTGACGACCTCGGGCAGGTGCCAGCGGATGCTGATCAGCAGCATCACGGCGAGCGCGCCGATGGCGTAGTGCGCGCCGTGCTCCAGGTACCGGTACTCGTCCAGGGTGCCCTCGCGGACCAGGTAGATGGTCAGCGAGCGGACGTACATGGCGCCGATGCCCAGCCCCAGGGCCATCCAGAAGATGTGGTTGGTGATGGCGAACGCGCCGATGACACCGTCGAAGGAGAACGAGGCGTCCAGCACTTCCAGGTAGAGGAAGAGGAAGAAGGCGGCCTTGCCCGCCAGGCCGACGGTGCCGGTCTTCCGGCCGGCCCGCTGGGCGGCCTCCTCGGCGACGTGCTCGCGCTCCTCGTCCTCCTCCAGCCGGTTCTCGAAGTACCCGGACAGGCCGCCGACCAGCAGGTAGGTCAGCAGTCCCGCGATGCCGGCCAGCATGACGGTGGAGGAGGCGTCCACGTGCGTCCCGCCGTACTGGTAGGCGCTGGTGGCGATGGTGCTGGCGGTCAGCAGCAGGGCGGCCAGGGCGACGCCGACGGCGAACGAGTCGATCTTGCCGAGCTTGGCCAGCGGGCGCTCGAGCCAGGCCAGCCAGGTGACCTCGCGCTCCTGGAAGATGAAGTTCAGGAAGATCATCAGCAGGAACATCCCGCCGAAGGCCGCGATCGACGGATGCGCGTCGGTCACCATCCGGGCGTAGGTCTCCGGCTCGTTCATGGCCAGCCGGACGGCCTCCATCGGGCCGGTCTTCGCGCTGACCGCGACGATGACCACGGGGAAGACCAGGCGCATGCCGAAGACGGCGATGAGGATGCCGATGGTGAGGAAGATCTTCTGCCAGAAGGCGTTCATCTTCTTCAGGATTCCGGCGTTGACCACCGCGTTGTCGAAGGACAGCGATATCTCCAGGACGGAGAGGATCGCCACGATGGCGAAGCCCTGCCAGCCCCAGAAGGCGTAGGCAGCGGCGAGTCCGGCGACGGTCACGCCGAAGGACCAGCCGAAGGTCTTGAGAATCACGAGGTGTCCTGTCCTGCGCGCGTGGCGGCGGGGCTGTGGTGCCGCAGACGTCGCGCGCCCCCGTTCTCCGGGGGCGCGCGACGTACCGCGGCGGGTGTCGGATCAGACGTTGACGCCGAAATCGAGGGCGATGCCCCGCAGGCCGGAGGCGTAGCCCTGGCCGATGGCCCGGAACTTCCACTCGCCGCCGTGCCGGTACAGCTCGCCGAAGACCATGGCCGTCTCGGTGGAGGCGTCCTCGGTGAGGTCGTAACGGGCCAGCTCGTTGCCGTCGGCCTGGTTGATGATGCGGATGTAGGCGTTGCTGACCTGGCCGAAGCTCTGCTGCCGGTTCTCGGCGTCGTAGATCGACACCGGGAAGACGACCTTGTCGACCTCCGCCGGCAGCCCGGCGAGGTCCACCTTGATCTCTTCCTCGTCCTGGTCGTCGCCGCCGGCCCCGCCGACGAGTTCGTCACCCATGTGCTCGACCGAGCCGTCGGGGCTCTTGAGGTTGTTGAAGAAGACGAAGTGCTGGTCGCTCAGGACCTTGCCCTGCGCGTTGGTGAGCAGGGCGCTGGCGTCCAGGTCGAAGTCCGCGCCGGTGGTGGTGCGCGCCTGCCAGCCCAGACCCACGGTCACCGCCGTCAGGTTCGGGGCTTCCTTCGTGAGCGAGACGTTACCGCCTTTGGTGAGGCTGACTCCCACGGGTCCTCCAGTTCTCCAGGGGCTCGGTCGGCCCCAATATGTCATTGCGGTGGTCGGGCTCCCCTGCCGGGTGACCGGTGCCGGACACCGGCGGGGCGGCTCACAGGGCGTCGAGGGCCTTCAGGTACTCCTTGACGTCGCGCGCCTCCGGCAGGCCGTTGACGACCGACCAGCGGACGGTGCCCCCGGCGTCGATGACGAAGGTGCCGCGCAGCGCACAGCCCTTCTCCTCGTCCAGCACGCCGTACGCGCGGGCCACGGCTCCGTGCGGCCAGAAGTCCGACAGCAGAGGGAACTCCAGCCCTTCCTTCTCCGCGAAGATCCGCAGGGCCGGCATCGGGTCGGTGGAGACCGCCAGAAGCTGGACGTCATCGTTCTGGAGGGCGGGCAGCTGGTCGCGCAGGGCCGCCAGCTCGCCGGTGCAGACGCCGGTGAAGGCGAACGGGTAGAAGACGAGGACGACGTTCTTCCGGTCCCGGAAGTCCGACAGCCTGATCAGCTCGCCGTGCTGGTTCCTGAGTTCGACATCGGGGGCCTTGGTACCCGGCTCGATGGCCATGGGAATGCGCATCCGTTCCTCGGCGGACAGTACGGCGTCCAGCCTACGACGCGGTCCCCGGCGGCCGGGGGGCCATCCGGGGACCGGGTGCGCATAATGCGCGGCGGGCTACTTCTTGCCCGCCGTCTTCGGGGTGACCAGACGGCTGCCCGACCAGTCCTTCCCGGCGTTGACACTGCTGGTCTGGGCCAGGCCGGCGGTCTGTGCCGCCTCGCCGATCTCACTGGGCTCGACGTACCCGTCCCGGCCGGTCTTGGGGGTCAGCAGCCAGACCGGTGCTCCTGGATCGATCATCGTGGTGGCATCCACCAGCGCGTCGGTCAGATCGCCGTCGTCCTCGCGGAACCACAGCACCACCGCATCGGCCACGTCGTCATGGTCCTCACCGACGAGCTCCTGGCCCGTGATGGCCTCGATTCCCTCGCGGAGTTCCTGCTCGGTGTCCTCGTCGTAGCCGAGCTCCTGGACCACCTGCCCGGGCTGGAAACCCAGCCTCGCGGCCGGGTTGGTCCGCTCCTCCGCGTGGTCCGCGGTCGCGCTCACGGATGGCCTCCTGTCCTGTATGGGGAGAGTACGGGTCGGTCCGCGCGTGCACGCGGCTTGGGCCGTAGTCCACACGGGCGGGCCCGTTCGCGCAAGTACCCGGCGCTCGCGCCGGTCCGTGCGTTGACGTCCAGCCCCGCAACACCCTCGGTTGCGTGATCTGTGTCACATTTTCGCGCGGTTCGTGCCCGCTGTCCACGGTTCATGGCCTACCGGGTACCCCGTCGCCCCGAACGGATGTGCGCCGGGGCGCGGCCAGGTGGGCGTAGGGTTGCCGGTCGGCCGGTATGGCAACGGTGCCCGGCCCCAGACGTCCGCCCGGTGGCGTCCGCCCGGAGAGACCGTCTCACGACGTGGCCGTTACCGCTGAGTAGAGATGACGTATCGCCGCCGGCAGTACACGATGGAAGGCGGCGCGACACCAGCACACACCTCAAGCGAAGGAACAGCGTGGCTTCCGGATCCGATCGCAACCCGATCATCATTGGCGGCCTTCCCAGCCAGGTCCCGGATTTCGATCCCGAGGAGACCCGGGAATGGCTCGACTCGCTCGACGCGGCCGTCGACGAGCGGGGGCGGGAACGAGCTCGCTACCTCATGCTCCGGCTGATCGAGCGCGCCCGCGAGAAGCGCGTCGCGGTCCCCGAGATGCGCAGCAGCGACTACGTCAACACCATCGCCACCAAGGACGAGCCGTTCTTCCCCGGCAATGAGGAGATCGAACGCAAGATCCTCAACGCCACCCGGTGGAACGCGGCCGTCATGGTTTCCCGCGCGCAGCGCCCCGGCATCGGGGTCGGCGGGCACATCGCGACGTTCGCCTCCTCGGCCTCCCTGTACGACGTGGGCTTCAACCACTTCTTCCGGGGCAAGGACCAGGGCGACGGCGGCGACCAGATCTTCTTCCAGGGGCACGCCTCACCGGGCGTCTACGCCCGCGCGTTCCTGCTGGACCGGCTGACCGAGGCCCACCTGGACGGCTTCCGGCAGGAGAAGTCCAAGGCGCCCTACGGGCTGCCCAGCTACCCGCACCCGCGGCTGATGCCGGACTTCTGGGAGTTCCCCACCGTGTCGATGGGCCTGGGCCCGATCGGCGCGATCTACCAGGCGCGGATGAACCGCTACCTGGAGGCGCGCGGCATCGCCGACACCTCCCGCTCCCACGTCTGGGCGTTCCTGGGCGACGGCGAGATGGACGAGCCCGAGTCGCTGGGCCAGCTGTCCATCGCGGCCCGGGAGGGTCTGGACAACCTGACCTTCGTGGTCAACTGCAACCTCCAGCGGCTCGACGGCCCGGTGCGCGGCAACGGCAAGATCATCCAGGAGCTGGAGTCCGCCTTCCGCGGCGCCGGCTGGAACGTGATCAAGCTGGTGTGGGACCGCTCCTGGGACCCGCTGCTGGCCCAGGACCGGGACGGCCTGCTGGTCAACAAGCTCAACACCACCCCGGACGGCCAGTTCCAGACCTACGCCACCGAGACCGGGGCGTACATCCGCGAGCACTTCTTCGGCAGTGACCAGCGGCTGCGCAAGATGGTCGAGGACATGACCGACGACCAGATCCTGCATCTGGGCCGCGGCGGCCACGACCACCGCAAGGTCTACGCGGCGTACAAGGCGGCCAAGGAACACAAGGGCCAGCCCACCGTGATCCTGGCGCAGACCGTCAAGGGCTGGACGCTCGGCCCCAACTTCGAGGGCCGCAACGCGACCCACCAGATGAAGAAGCTGACGGTCGACGACCTGAAGATGTTCCGCGACCGGCTGCACCTGCCGATCCCGGACAAGGAGCTGGAGTCGGGCGCGCCGCCCTACTACCACCCGGGCCCGGACTCCGAGGAGATCCAGTACATGCACGACCGCCGGCGCGAGCTGGGCGGCTACGTGCCGACGCGGGTGGACCGCTCCAAGCCGCTCACGCTGCCCGGCGAGAAGACCTACGCCGCGGTCCGCAAGGGTTCGGGCAACCAGGAGATCGCCACCACCATGGCGTTCGTCCGGCTGCTGAAGGACCTGATGCGGGACAAGGAGATCGGCAGGCGCTTCGTGCCGATCGCCCCGGACGAGTACCGGACCTTCGGGATGGACTCCTTCTTCCCGTCCTCGAAGATCTACAACCCGCTGGGCCAGACGTACGAGTCGGTGGACCGCGAACTGCTGCTGTCCTACAAGGAGTCGCCGACCGGGCAGCTGCTGCACGACGGCATCACCGAGGCCGGCTGCACCGCGTCGCTGATCGCCGCCGGATCCGCCTACGCCACCCACGGCGAGCCGCTGATCCCCGTCTACGTCTTCTACTCGATGTTCGGCTTCCAGCGCACCGGCGACCAGTTCTGGCAGATGGGCGACCAGCTCGCGCGCGGCTTCGTACTGGGCGCGACCGCCGGCCGCACCACGCTGACCGGCGAGGGCCTGCAGCACGCCGACGGCCACTCCCAGCTGCTGGCCTCCACCAACCCGGCGTGCGTCGCCTACGACCCGGCCTTCGGCTTCGAGATCGCGCACATCGTGCGTGACGGCCTGCGCCGGATGTACGGCGAGAACGCCGAGGACGTCTTCTACTACCTCACCGTCTACAACGAGCCGGTCAAGCATCCGGCCGAGCCGGAGAACGCCGACGTCGAGGGCATCCTCAAGGGTCTGCACCGCTTCCGGGAGGGCGGGCGGGGCTCGATCCCGGCGCGCATCCTCGCCTCCGGTGTGGCCGTGCCCTGGGCCCTGCGGGCCCAGGAGATCCTGGCCGAGGAGTGGGACGTACGGGCGGACGTGTGGTCCGCGACCTCCTGGAACGAGCTGCGCCGGGAGGCCGTCGCCGCCGAGGAGCACAACCTGCTCCACCCGGAGGAGGAGCAGCGCGTCCCCTACGTGACGCGCAAGCTCCAGGAGGGCGAGGGCCCGGTCCTGGCCGTCTCCGACTGGATGCGTTCGGTCCCGGACCAGATCGCGCGCTGGGTGCCCGCGCCCTACCAGTCGCTGGGCGCGGACGGCTTCGGCTTCGCCGACACCCGCGGCGCCGCCCGCCGGTTCTTCCACATCGACGCCGAGTCGATCGTCCTCGGTGTACTCACCGAGCTCGCCAAGCAGCAGAAGGTCGACCGGTCGGTGCTGAAGCAGGCCATCGACCGCTACCAGCTGCTCGACGTGACGGCCGCCGACCCCGGCCCCGAGGGCGGCGACGCCTGATCACCGGTCCCGGGCGGTGCCGCCGCCCGGGACCCGCGGCGCCCCGGAAGGGTTCCCTTCCGGGGCGCCGTCGCGTGCGCCGCCGCCCACCCCCGCCGGGACCGCGGCCCGGCCTGGGTACCTACGATGCCCGCATGAGCCGCGACGCCATACCCGCCCCCGCTCCCCCGCCCGCCTGGGCACCCCCGCGCAACGCAAGCGAACGGTGGGAGCGGCGCAGCCAGGGGCCGCTGCTGGCACTCGCCCTGCTCTTCGGAGTGGCGTACGCCGTGCCGATCGTGCTGCCGGAGGCGGGCCCGGTGGTGCGGAACACCTGCCAGGCGGTGGAGTGGGGGGTGTGGGCGGCCTTCGCCCTGGACTACGGCATCCGGCTGTATCTGGCGGAGCGCCGCTGGGCGTTCATCCGCGGTCACCCCTTCGCGCTGGCGGCGGTGGTGCTGCCGCTGCTGCAGCCGCTGCGGCTGCTGCGGCTGGTCTCCGCGCTGCTGCTGGCCGGCCACCGGGCCCGGCTCGCTTCCCAGGTCAGGGTGACGGTCTATGTGGCCGGAAGCTGCGCCGGCCTGCTGATGTTCGGCTCACTGGCCGTCCTGGAGGTGGAGCGGAGCGCCCCGGATTCCGGTATCCACAACCTGGGCGACGCCGTGTGGTGGGCGTTCACCACCATGACCACCGTCGGTTACGGCGACACCGCGCCGACCACGGGGCTGGGCCGGGTGCTGGCCGTCGCCCTGATGCTGTCGGGCATCGCTCTGCTGGGTGTGGTGACGGCCAACATCGCCGCCTGGTTCATCGCGCGCTTCGAACGGGAGGAGGCCGACGCCGAACTGCAGCGGGCCGCCCTGGTCGAACTGACGGCCGAGGTGCGGCTGCTGCGCGCCGAGGTGCAACGGCTGTCCGGCACCGGCGACCAGGCGGATGCGCCCGCCCCTGCGCCCGGCGCGAAGCCGTCCACGTCCGGCTGAACCGAGCACGCCGCGCGGGCATCCGCCCGCCCGCGCGAGCATCCGACCCACAGGGTGCTCACGGAACGTGATGAGATTCGCGTCACGCGTCCGATGTCTCATCACCAGATTTGCGGCGAAGTGCTCTTATCATGCGTCAGTAGTGTTCACCACCCGAAGGCTCCGTTCGCCTGTATGTCCCGCCACTGCCCGGCGCGTGCTGCTCCCGCTGGCAGTGGTCATCGCCGTGCTGGCGACCTCCGGGTGGGTGGGCCGCGGCGACGTTCCCGAGCCCGGCGTGTACGCGGCCGAGCTGCGGGACTGGCAGCGCGGCGCTGTCGCGGGGCAGCCGCTGCCCGGCCCCTCCTCCCCGCCCCGGGAGGTCGCCCGGTTCTTCTCCGGGCTCAGCCGCCCCCAGCAGCAACGGCTGGCCGAGCGGTACCCCCTGGTGGTCGGCAACCTCGCCGGCGCTCCCGTCACCCTGCGGTACCGGGCGAACCGGCTGGCGCTGGCCGAGGCCCGGGAGGCGGAGCGCGAACGGATGACCGACGAGCGTCTCACCCCCGCAGGCCAGTACGAGGCGGGCCGCCGGATGAACCGGTTCACCTCGCTGCTGCGCAGCGGCCGGCAGATCCTGGCCTTCGACCCCACCGGACGCGGCCGGGCCGCTGAGGTCTTCGGCGACCTCGACCACGCCGAGCGGATCTCCGTGGTGGTGCCGGGTGTGGACACCGAGCTGCTCACCTTCGAACGGACCCGGCTGAAGTACCGGGCCCCGGTCGGCATGGCCCAGGCCCTGTACCGGACGCAGCGCAAGGCCGATCCGGGACTGCGGACCGCCGTGATCGCCTGGGCCGATTACACCGCGCCCCAGGGCCTGGGCATGTCCGCGGCCACCGGTGAACTCGCCGCCGAGGGCGCCCGGCGGCTCGCCGGCACGGTGCACGCGCTGCCCGGCGAGGTCCCGGTGGCGCTCTTCTGCCACTCCTACGGATCGGTGGTGTGCGGTCTGGCGGCCGCCGAGCTGCCGGACCACGTCACCGACATCGCGGTGGCGGGCAGTCCGGGCATGCGGGCGTCCAGCGCCGACCGGCTGGGCACCTCAGCACGGGTCTGGGCGGTGCGGGCCCGGGACGACTGGATCTCGGGCGTGCCGCACCTGGCGCTCGGCCCCATCGGCCACGGTACCGACCCGGTCACCCCCGAGTTCGGCGCGCGCAGGCTCAGTGCGGGCACCAGCCGCGGGCACGCCGGATACTTCGAGCCCGGCGCCAGCAGCCTGACCAGCTTCGCGCAGATCGGCACCGGTGCCATCGGCGCGATCCGGTGCACCGCCGGCGCGCGGGTGTGAGGCGCCGGGCGGCCTCCCGGCCCCGCCCCGCAGGGAGCGCGCCCCGGCCGCCGGAACGCGCACGCCCCACGCGGCTTGACTGTACGGACGGCCCGAGGCGCATACGATGACCCGTATGGGTGATGTACTGGCCGGAATGCACTCCTCCTGGGAGTTCGACACCGACTCCGTGCTCATCCGCTTCGAACGGGGAATACGCACGCCGAAGCTCTTCCACGTGCTGGGTGAGCGCCGGATCCCCTACGAGGCGCTGAGCTCCGTACAGCTGGGTCCGGGAACCAGACGCGGCACGATGGCGCTGCGTGCCGTTCCACGGCCGGGGGCCGACCCGCTGCTGGACGCCGCCTGCGGCCAGCTGCGCGAGGCCACCGACCCCTACCGGCTCGTGCTGCCCGACGAGCGCGCGAGCCAGGCGGACTACTACGCCACCGAGCTCCAGACCCTGCTCGGCCCGCAGGCGGACCACCCGGCCGAGCGCCATCTGGTCACCGCCCCGCAGGCACCGCTGCAGTTCAAGGCCTACGACGGCAAGGTCTCCTTCGACGGCGAGACGGTCTCCTTCCGCTGGTCGTGGACGGGCGCCCCGTCCACGAAGTGGAAAGCAGGCGACCAGTCCTTCACGGCCGGCGAACTCGCCGAGATCGAGTGGCGCTCACCGGAGAACGGCGAGGGCCACCTGCGGCTTCGCCGCCGCGGCCCCGACGGCCTGCCCGAGCCCTCCCCGGTCGACGACCCCGGCGAGGACCCGGCCTCCGTCGTGTTCGGGCGCGGCTACGGCATGGTGCACGAGTCGCTGCCGCTGGCCGCCGCTGTTCTCGAGGCGGTGCATGCCGCCGGCCCCGCCGTGCCCGGGGACGGCTGCGGCGAACGCTTCGACCCGGCGGACATCGCCGCCCGTATCCGCCACCTGGGTGAACTGCACACCGCCGGGCTCCTCACCGACGAGGAGTTCACCTCCAAGAAGTCCGAACTCCTCGCCCTGCTGTGAGCCCCCGACCCGGCGCGCGCCGGTTACCGTCCCCCCGCCCGTCCGGACGGCTCCGGCCGCCGTGTGCCCTCCAGGTCTCCCGTCACCCATGACCCCGCCCAGCACGCCCCCGCCACCGCGGCCGTCCGCACCGCCCGCCCCACCGCACGGCCCCGCCGCGTCCCCGGCACCGGCTTCCGCCTCCCGGGCCGGGCGCGCCGCCCGTGCCCTGCTGAGGGCGGTGGGCCGGCTGACCGGCCCCCTGGCCTCGGCGCCCGCCCCGCCGGCCAGGCCCTCCGGACCGCGTCCGCTGTGGGCGCGTCTGCTGCCGCACGTCCTGGCACTGGCGGCCACCGCCACTCTGCTGCCGGTCACCATCGTGTTCCTGGCCACCGAGTACCGGCTGCCGGGGACCTTCGCCGCGCTGCTCGGGACCGCCCAGACCGCGCCCCTGCTGTTCGCCGCCGCCCACCCCCTGCGGGTGTGGCGGATCGTGTTCCCCGCCGGCGTCCTGACGGCCCTGCTCCTGCTGGGCACGCCCGGCGTCACCGAGGCGGGCCTGCCCTGGCCGTGGCCGCCCATGACCATCGTCGGGTACCTGCTGCTGTGCCTGGCCCTCTCGCTGCGCGAACGCCGCTCCGTGCTGATCGCCGTCTGGGTCGCCACCGCACTGGCCGGCCTGGCCCTGGCCGTGCCGGCTCCCGGCACGGACCTCGCCCCCACCCTGGTGATGGTGTCCGTCAGCGCCGCGGTGCTCTTCCTGGGCGGCTCGATCCAGGAGCGCTCCGAGGCGCAGCGGCGCCTGGCCGAGCAGGAGACCATCAGCGAGGCCGAACGCGCCCGGCGCACCGTGCTGGAGGAACGCGCCCGGATCGCCCGCGAACTGCACGACGTCGTCGCCCACCACATGTCCGTGATCACCGTCCAGGCCGACAGCGCCCCCTACCGGATCAACGGCCTCCCAGAGGAGGCCCACCGGGAGTTCTCCGCCATCGCCGGAACCGCCCGGCAGTCGCTGTCCGAGATGCGCCGGCTGCTGGGAGTGCTGCGCAGCGAGGAGAGCGGTGGCGAGCGTGCCCCGCAGCCCGGCCTGGAGGACCTGGACACCCTGGTCGAGTCCGCCGTCCGGGCCGGGATCGAGGTGCGGCTCACCCGCACCGGGCAGCCGTCCCGGCTCCCGCAGGCCATCGGCCTGCACGCCTACCGCATCGTGCAGGAGGCACTGGCCAACGTGGTGCGCCACGCGCCCGGAAGCACCGCCCGGATCTCCGTCACCGGCGAGAACGGCCTTCTGCGCCTGGAAGTGCTCAACGACCGGCCGGAAGGGCCCGGAGCCCCCCTGGAGACCTCCGGCACCGGCCACGGTCTGGTCGGCATGCGGGAGCGGGCACGGCTGGCCGGCGGAACGCTGGAGACCGGGCCGGTTCCCGGCGGCGGCTTCAAGGTCGCCGCCACTCTCCCCCTCGACCCCGCCCCGTCCGGAAAGGACCCGGCCGCCACATGACCATCCGCGTGATCGTCGTCGATGACCAGACCATGGTCCGGGCGGGGTTCGCCGCCCTGCTCGGCGCCCAGAGCGACATCGATGTCGCGGGAGAGGCCGGCAACGGAGAAGACGGCGTGGCCCTGGCCCGCCGCACCCGCCCCGACGTGGTCCTGATGGACGTCCGGATGCCCGTCATGGACGGCCTGGAGGCCGCCCGCCGGCTCCTGGAGGATCCCCCGCCCGGCGTCACCCACCGCCCGAAGGTGCTCATGCTGACCACCTTCGACGTGGACGACTACGTCTACGAGGCGCTGCGGGCGGGTGCCAGCGGCTTCCTGCTCAAGGACGCCCCGCCGGCCGACCTGATCTCCGCGGTGCGGGTGGTCGCCGACGGGCAGGCGCTGCTCGCCCCGTCCGTCACCCGCCGGCTCATCGCCGACTTCGCGCGCCGCCCCGCGCCGCGCCGGGACCCGGCACTGCGGCTCAACGGCCTCACCGCCCGGGAGTCCGAGGTCCTGGAGCTGATCGCCCGCGGCCAGTCCAACGCGGAGATCGCCGGCGCCCTCGTCCTGGCCGAACAGACGGTCAAGACGCACGTCAGCCGCATCTTCGCCAAGCTGGGCCTGCGCGACCGCGCACAGGCGGTGATCCTGGCCTACGAGGCCGGCGTGGTCTCCCCCGGCCAGGACTGACCCCCGCGCCGGCGGGGGCCGCCCGCGTCACCCACCCCCTACCCCGGTACCACCCCACGGTTGGCTCCCCGGGGTGACGCGGAGCGCCGAGCCGTGCCCGCACTCTCCTCCCACCTGGCCGCCCGGCCGAAACGGCGGCCACAGGAGGGGAGACACCATGCCGCGCCGCGTCCCGCGCGTCCTGACCACCGTTCTGCTCAGCCTGGCGGCCGTCGCCGGCACCGGCGGCTGGGCGGACGGCACCCGGACCACCGTCGTCACCGGCCCGCCGCCCGGGGCCGCCGCCTGGCTCGCCGACACCTCCACCGGGACCGTCCCTCCGGACCCCGCCGACGCCACGCCCGACGAGGTCGCCGCGTTCTTCGCCGCCCTGAGCCCGCGGCAGCGGCAGGAGCTGACCGAGCGGCACCCGCTGACCGTCGGCAACCTGGACGGCGCGCCGATCGCCCTGCGGTACGCGGCCAACGCCGAGTCCTACACCCGGCACACCGGCACGCCGCCCACCCCCGGCCGGCAGCTGCTGGCCTTCGACCCGCGCGGCCGGGGCACCCTGGCCGAGGTGTTCGGGGACCTGTCCGCCGCCCGGCACACCGCCGTCGTCGTGCCGGGCATGGACAACGACCTCGCCCGCCACGGCGGCCCGGCCGGCATGGCCCGGCGCCTGCACCGGGAAATGACGCGGGACCCCGGGGGAGCACCGGCCGCCGTCATCTCCTGGGTCGGCTACACCACCCCCGACGGCTACGGCCCCGACGTGGCCACCGACCGGCTGGCCGCCGCCGGGGCACCCCGCCTGGTCCGGCTGCTGACCGGGCTGGCCGTCACCACCGGGAGCGCTCCGCCCACGCTGGTGTGCCACAGCTACGGCTCGGTGGTCTGCGGCACGGCAGCCCCCGGCCTGGCCCCGGCGGACGCCGGCGACCTCGTCCTCCTGGGCAGCCCCGGCACCGGGGCCCGGGACACCGCGGGCCTTCGCACCCCCGCCCGGGTCTGGGCGGCCCGCGGCCCCTCGGACTGGATCGCCCACGTGCCGAACGTCCGGCTGCTGGGGCTCGGCCACGGCACCGACCCGGCATCGGCCGGCTTCGGCGCCCGGCTGATCAGCGCCGACGACGCCGAGGGCCACTCGGGCTATCTCGACACCGGCACCGACTCGCTGCGCAACGTCGCGGCCATCGCACTGAACGACCACGGCGCCGTCGTCTGCGCCCCGCACGGCCAGGAGTGCGCCGATGCTCACTGAACTGATACGCGCCGTCGAGGCCCGCACCCCGGCCGGCCGCGACCGGGCCGTCGACGGGCTGCGCGCCCTGGCCCTGCTGTCCGTACCGGCGGGCCACTGGCTGGTCGGCGGCTTCACCCTCGGGGCCACCGGCGGCGAGGCGGCCGGCTCCGGGTCCGCGCTCCCCGCCCTGCACAACGCCAGCCCGCTGGCCGCTCTGGAGTATCTGGCCCCGGCAAGCTGGCTGTTCCAGCTGCTGGGCATCTTCTTCCTGGTCGGCGGCTACTCCTCCGCGCTGTCCTGGCGGCGCGCCGCGGGGCGCGGGGAGAGCGCCGCGCACTGGCTGCGCGCGCGGCTGGCCCGGCTCGGCCGCCCGGTGGTGGGCGTCACCGCCGTGTGGGCCGTGCTCCTGCCGCTGCTGTCCCTCGCCGGGGCCCCGGACGCGACGCTGCGCACCGCGGTGGTGCTGGTCGTCCAGCCGCTGTGGTTCGTCGGCGTCTACGCGGCCGTCACCGCGCTCACCCCGCTCTGCCTGCGGGCGGCCGGCCGGCTCGGGGCCTGGTCGGCCCTGCCGCTGCTGCTGTCGGTGGCGGTGGTCGACTTCCTGCGCTACGGCCCGTACGCCCAGGCCGTGCCGTCCTGGCTCGCGCTGCTGAACCTGCTGCCGGGCTGGCTCTTCGCCTACCAGCTGGGCACCGCCTGGGCGGCCGGCCGGCTCGGCCGCCCGGCGGCCCGGCTGCTGCTGGCCGGCGGCGCGGCACTGTTCGCGGTGCTGCTGCTGTTCTTCGACTACCCGGCCTCCATGGTCGGGGTCCCCGGCGCCGACCGGACGAACTCCCACCCGCCGTCGCTGCTGGTGCTCGCCCTGGCCGCGGCTCAGTCGGGCGCGGCGATCCTGCTGCGGAAGCGGCTGGGCCGGGTGCTGGCCCGCCCGGCGCTGTGGGCCCCGGTGGTGGTGATCAACCTGGCGGCGATGACCATCCTGTGCTGGCACCAGACGGCGATGCTCGCCACCGCCGTGCCCAGCACCCTCTTCGGCCCGGTGGCCGGACTGACCACGGCACCCGACTCGGCCGCCTGGCTGGCCGCCCGGATCTCCTGGCTTCCCCTCTTCGCGGTGGTACTCCTGGCCCTCGGCAGCGTCACCCGTCGCTTCGAGGCTCCCTGGACCGGCGCGTCACGTCCTCTGCGCGCCCTGGCGGGGGCGCTGGCGGCGTCCTTCGCCGTCTACGCGTTCGCCGTGCTCTGAGGCCGGGCACCGCCCCGGCCCGGCCTCCCGCCCCGGCCGTCCGCCGGGGCGGGATAAGCACGGGCCGCGCGGTCAGCCGTGCGCCCCCACCACCGTCCCGGGGCCGCCCGCCCGGCGCCAGCGCCGGACCCTGGCGAGCAGCGAGAAACCGCGGGTCACCTCCAGCGTGGTCCGCTCCCGGATGACGAGCACGCTGCCGTCGTCGAACACCAGCCGCTTGCGCAGGCCGGGGAGCTCCCGTAAGGCCACCACCCGGCTCTCGTTGCCACCGACCGCGACCAGGTCGTCGACCTGCACGTACTTCCCGATGACGGAAATGGTCCGCTGCATCGCACCTCTCATGAGCTCCCCCTTGGTCCTGCGGCCGCGGGACGCGCCGCCGTTCAGCGGTTGTCCTGCGGCCTGGCCCGCCACGGCCGGGTCAGTGTCTCGGTGTACGTCAGGTGGGAGGGGTGGCGGCCCGCGTGACGCAACTGCCAGTCCTGGGCCCGGCCGAAGTCGACCGACCGCGGCGAGACCGCTCCGCACGCGTCGCACCGCATCCGGTGCGTCATCGCCACGGCGTCCGGTGACCGGTCCGGCTCGCTCACCCAGCGCACCGGCCGGTGGACCGTTTCTCTCATCCCTGACCTCCCGCCTTCCGCACCGAGTCCTGCCCGCTCAGCGGGGTGCCCCAATCCTCCGCCGCCCGCCGCGGGCTCCACCGGACATGCCACTGGGCCTTGTTCCGCCATCGGGATCGGCGGAACAAGGCCCAGTCGACCGGCGCGAAGGCCGTTACTCGCAGTCCTCGGCGGTCCAGTGCGTGCTCGCGTACCTGGTACCGGTGACGCTGCGCGGTGTGCTCCTCGCCGCGGGCGGAGCCTCGGGGTCCGGGGGTGGGAGTTGCCGGCTCCGAGCGGCGACTGGCCGACTCCCCCACCTCTACCAGCGGGGCTGGGCATGAGGTCCCACGGCACCGGAAGAGCGTTCTGCGGTGACGGTCAGCTCGGCGGCCAGGTGCGACGTCACCGAACGGTGTTGGGCTCCAGGAGGTCAACGATGGTCAGGCCGGTCTCGCCGTTGACGAGCTGCAGCGCGACTTCTGCACGGGCAGCGAGATCAAGGGGCTGCAGCTCCTCGGTGTAGTAGGCATGAACGATGCGATCGAGGCCGGCACCGATCAGCGGTGCTGCGATACGCAACGAGGCGTCCAGTGCCACACCTTGAGTCGCCCCGCCGTGAAGGACGATGTTGCGAGTCCGGTAGAGCCGTCGCATGACGATGCGGCAGGCCTTGTTGACGTCCCTCAGCTGCCTTCGAGGGTCGCGGGTCAAGGCGGTCATCCGTTGTGCTGCGGTTTGGTCGCTGTACCGAGTGGACTTGGTGAGCTCCAGGCATTCCGCTCCGTGAGCCTGCAGTGCATCGGCCACGTGGCGGGCACGCTGCTGGTTGGTGCTGCAGGCGGCGATAGAACGGAAAAGCTCATCCGGCTCGCATGGCTGGTGCCGGTGGGCCAGGGCTGTGAGTTCGGCGCGTGGCCAAGAACAGGTGATGATGGCGGCTATCCGGTCGGCGGCCACTGCCTTCCCGGATCGCTCGCCGTCGCCCTTCGGGTCATCGGGGTGGATGAGAAGGGACTCCACGGCGGCCCAGCCGCCGGCGACCGCTGGCGTGAGAGGGCCCCGGTTGATTGCTGCGGCGAGTTCAAGAGCGTCATCAATTCTGCTGCGGGAGCCAGCAACCTTGTACAGGTGGCCTTCGTGGCCGAGCGTCAGTACGTCCGCGCTGCGCGCAGGCGGTTCGAGAGGCACTGGGCGCGGATGGCCGGCCACCCAGATATGCGGGAGTGGGACGACGCCTCCGCGGCTGGCACGCAGGAACTGCGACCGCGCCACCATACGGTCCAGGAGCCGCCTGGCCTGTTCGGCAGCGCCGTAAGGATCGAGCGCCTTGAGCTGGTAGACGAAGCCACCGCCGGTGCGAAATCCGGCGGTGTCATGCCCGTGTTCCTTCAACCAAGCCACAACCTTGCCTTTGGAAAGCCAGTGCTCCTGTTGCTCGGCAAGCTGGCGACGTGGCACTTTCTCCAGCGCGACCAGGACGTCGTACTGCCGCGCCGGAGTCCGCGCCAGTTCTGCAGCGCATTCGGCCACCTCAACCGTGCCCGCCGCACGCCGGATGAGAGTGCTCGCCCAGCTCCGCAGGTAGCTGGCGCTGTATCCGAGATCCAGCAGATGGGCGGCAACTGAGCGCGAGAACCGCTCCGGTTTGGCGCGTCGCTGCTCCGGCCCCTTGACCGTCGCCACCCAACGCCCCAGGTAGCCGGGGCGCACATGATCGATGATCTCTTTGAGTCTGCGTCGCTCAGGGCTGGGATCCGGGAGCGGCTGCCCAAGCAGCTCGGTGATCTCTCTGCGCAGCTCACTCTCCCCCAGTCCACGGTCGGGGCCGATGAGAGCACGCAGTTCATGCCGCTGCCAGTCGCAGGCCGAGGCCGACAGCACATTGTGGGCCTGCCAGTGCCCCGGCCTCCCACAACTCCTCCAGCGCAAGGACCGAACCGATGTCCCACAGCCGCCGCGGCCAAGGCATACCCTCTTCCGTGAAGTAGTCGACCATGCGAGCGAGGGCATGGTGTGCGTATGCGTCCGGAGTTGAGACGGATGACATCCCGGAACTGTAGCCGAGCCCTCACGGAACGAAGCCACAGGTCAACGGGCAGGCCAGGGCATGTTAGAGTAAGCGAGAGACTTGAAGGGGCACTCGTCGCGCAAGCGGCCACTGCCCCTTCTCTTTTTTGTGTGCACCCGCCCTATCAGGACTCCGACCCTGGCATCCCCCCCACCCACCGGGCCGCCTGGAGCTGGAGCTGCCGCAGCGCTGACCGGCTGGCGGGTCCGCGCCCCGCCCCGAGGGTCACCCAGCCGTCTGCGAGCCCGTGGCCGTGAGCGGCGCATCACGCGCCGGACCTCGCCCGATCCACGGTGTGCGCCGACAGCATGTGCGGCTCTCGTGGCTGCTCCATGGCGGTGTTGGACGCCAGGCCCTGGGCCGGTTCGCCACGTAGCCGGCCGCCGACATCACCCGAGCCCTTGACACGTGCGCCACACGTGTTGTGCCGCCACGCGAGCACTACCGACGGTGCGCGCTCAGTCCGGTGTGGGCGGTCACTTCACTGGTGGTGTACCTGTCCTGGCCGTCGGGACGGGGAGGCGGGCTGTCCGGAGGGGCGCACTCGCTCCGGGCGGAGGGCCGCCCGGCCTGCTCCTGCTCTGTCGGCGTCATGCCCAGCACGCCGGTAAGTTGGTGTGGGCTCCGGGCAAGCCCGGCCGGGAGGTGTTTTCCGGCCAGGCTACGCTCGGGAGCATGGACAGCCTCAGGATGATCGAGAACTGGCCGGTCCCGACCGCGGCGGCAGGGGTGGTACTTGCGGACGGCACGGTGGCCGGGCGCCACGGACCGACCGGGCAGCGGTTCCCGCTCGCCTCGGTCACCAAGCCGCTGGCGGCGTACGGCGCGCTGGTCGCGGTGGAGGAGGGCGCCGTCGAGCTGGACGAGCCGGCGGGCCCGGAGGGCTCGACCGTCCGGCACCTGCTGGCGCACACCTCGGGGCTCGCCTTCGACGAGCACCGGACGATGGCCGCACCGGGCACCCGGCGGCTGTACTCCAACGCCGGATTCGAGGTGCTGGGCGACCACATCGCCAAGGCCAGCGGCATCCCGTTCGCCGAGTATGTGCGCCAGGCCGTCTTCGAACCGCTGGGCATGGCGGACACCGAGCTGACCGGATCGCCGGCCAAGGACTCGGTGTCCACCGTGGACGACCTGCTGCGGTTCGCCGCCGAGCTGCAGGCCCCCCGGCTGCTGGCCCGCCAGACGCTGGACGCGGCGGCCACGGTGGCCTTTCCCGGGGTGAACGGCGTGCTGCCCGGCTTCGGGCACCAGAAGCCGAACGACTGGGGCCTGGGGTTCGAGATCCGAGGCCGCAAGTCCCCACACTGGACCGGCGAGACCTCCTCACCGCGCACCTTCGGCCACTTCGGGCAGTCCGGGACGTTCCTGTGGGTGGACCCGGAGGCCGGCGCGGCCTGTGTGGCGCTGACCGACCGGGCGTTCGGCGAGTGGGCCGCGAAGACCTGGCCCACCTTCACCGACGCGGTTCTGGCCGACCTGCGCACCACCTCGGCCTGAGGTTCCTGACACCGGCCCGGAAACGTACTGGTCCCGGCGACATGGCCTGCCGGACGCCTTCCCCAGGAGGGGCCGCCCCCTCCGCTCCCTCGCCGCGGGCAGGCACGGGGCCGGAGCGGAGAAGAGGCGGCCGACCCGGCGGGGTCGGCCGCCACGAGGGTGGAAGCGCTCCCAACGCACCGGTGGTGAAACGTATCAATGGGGTTACGCAGCGTCAAGCGTGCCGGACGTGGGGCCGGGAGGACCGCAGCCGGCGACATGTATGCGAGGGGAGGCTCCGGCCGCCGCCGAAGCCCCAACCAGGGGCGCGCGACCCCCAGCGCGAGTGGCAGCAAAGCGCCTACGGCCGCGTGTGCATCTCCCACACCAGCAGTTCGGCCGGACCGTCCACGGCGGTGGCCAGGACATCGGCCGCCCCCGTCGGCGCCCTCCCGGCCGGGGCCGTGATCCGGGCCGCGCCCCCGGGCGTCAGCAACTCGGCGGAGGAACCCGCTCCGGACTGCTCCACCGAGAGCCGCACCGTCCCCCGCACCACGTGCGTGTAGCACCAGTCGGCCCGCGGAAGCCCGGCCCGCTGCCCCGCGGTCAGCCGTCGCACGTGCAGCACCGCCGGGGTGCGTGGTAGCGCGTAGGGAGTGGCATCGCTGATTCCGCGCACCACCTCGTACTCCGGTGCGCCCCCGTGCCGGGCCGGTTCCAGCCACATCTGCACGAAACGCAGCGGCTCGCGCTCCGAGGCGTTGCGCTCGGCGTGCCGGACCCCCGAGCCGGCGGTCAGCCGCTGGACATCGCCGGCACGCAGTATCTCCCGGCGGCCGGCGGAGTCCTCGTGGATCAGTTCGCCCTCCACCACCCAGGTGACGATCTCCAGGTCCCGGTGCGGGTGCTCACCGAAGCCCGAACCGGGCTCCAGGCGTTCCTCGTTGCACGCCACCAGCGGGCCGAGCCGGATGTTGTCCGGGTCGTAGAACCCGGCGAAGGAGAAAGCGTGGCGGGTGTCGATCCCCGCGGCCGGGTCTCCTCCCCGGTAGCGCTGTTCCGCGCGCTGCACCTGAAGCATCCCCCCACGGTAGCCAAGTGGCCTCATTACCCCACGGGGCATCCCCGGCCCGGGCATGAGGCAGTCTGGTCACGTGTCCGATGCCGATGAGAATCTTTCCCCGCCCGCCGCGGACCCCGCGCACGCCGCCACGGTCCGGCGGCTGGAGCAGCTCTCCGGGAAGCTGGCCGCAGCCGCCATCGCGCGGATGGACGAGCAGCTGTCCTGGTACCGCGCCATGCCGCCGGAGAACAGGTCGTGGATCGGCCTGGTCGCCCAGGCCGGCATCGCGGCGTTCACCGAGTGGTTCCGTCACCCCGAGACCCCGCAGGCGATCAGCACCGATGTCTTCGGCACCGCCCCGCGGGAGCTGACCCGCGCCATCACCCTGCGGCAGACGGTGGAGATGGTGCGCACCACCATCGAGGTCGTGGAGTCCGCCATCGAGGAGGTGGCCGCTCCCGGCGGGGAGGAGGCGCTGCGCAAGGCCCTGCTGATCTACGCCCGGGAGATCGCCTTCGCCACCGCCCAGGTGTACGCGCAGGCGGCCGAGGCGCGCGGCGCCTGGGACGCTCGGCTGGAGTCCCTGGTGGTCAACGCGGTGGTCTCCGGGGAGGCGGACGAGGGGGACGTCTCCCGGGCCGCCGCGCTGGGCTGGAGCGCCCCGGAGCACGTCATGGTCGTGCTGGGCCACGCCCCGGACGGGGACAGCGAACTGACCGTGGAAGCGATCCGGAGGGCGGCCCGCTACGCCCGGCTCCAGGTCCTCACCGGCGTGCTCGGCAAGCGCCTGGTGGTGATCGCCGGCGGCAGCGACGATCCGTTGCGCGCGGCGAAGTCGCTGATCGGCCCGTTCGCGCCGGGCCCGGTGGTGGCCGGGCCGGTGGTCGGCGACCTGCTGGCGGCGACCCGTTCCGCGCAGGCCGCCGCGGCGGGGGTGCGGGCGTGCGCGGCCTGGCCGGACGCCCCCCGTCCGGTGCTGGCGGACGACCTGCTGCCCGAGCGGGCGATGGCCGGGGACCCCACCGCCCGCAGGCTCCTGGTGGAGGAGATCTACAGACCGCTCCAGGAGGCGGGCTCGGCGCTGCTGGAGACTCTGAGTGTTTATCTGGAGCAGGCAAGCAGCCTGGAGGGAGCCGCTCGGATGCTGTTCGTGCATCCCAACACCGTCCGCTACCGGCTCCGACGTGTGACGGATGTCACCGGCTGGTCCCCGTCGGAGGTACGTTCCGCGTTCACGCTGCGGATCGCCCTCATGCTGGGACGCCTCGCCGACGGAGGCCAGCGGTCTTGACGCCGCGGGGCTCTTTTGTGGAAGGCTGACAAATCCCTTCCCCGTTCTTCGTCCCGGTCCCCACCGGCGGCAGACCCCGCCGTCAAGAGAGAGTGTGAGAGTGCTCGTACTCGTCGCTCCCGGCCAGGGTGCTCAGTCCCCCGGCTTCCTGACTCCGTGGCTCGACCTGCCCGGCGCCGCCGACCGGCTGCGCGCCTGGTCCGAGGCCACGGACCTCGACCTTGTCCACTACGGCACCAAGGCTGACGCCGAGGAGATCCGTGACACCGCGGTCGCCCAGCCGCTGCTGGTCGCCGGTGCCCTGCTCTCGGCCGAGGCCCTGTTCGGCGCCGAGGGGATGCCCGCGCCGCACGAGGCGGTGGGTGTCACGGCCGGCCACAGCGTGGGCGAGCTGGCCGCCGCCGCTGTGGCGGGCGTGCTGTCCCCTGAGGAGGCCATGGTGCTGGTCCGCAGGCGCGGGCTGGCGATGGCCGAGGCCGCCTCGGTCACCGAGACCGGCATGTCGGCCGTGCTCGGCGGCGACCCGGAGGCCGTCACCGGCCATCTGGAGCGGCTGGGCCTGACGGCCGCCAACATCAACGGCGCCGGCCAGATCGTCGCCGCCGGCACCACCGAGCAGCTGGCGGCGCTGGCCGCGGAGCGGCCGGAGAAGGCCCGGGTCATGCCGCTGAAGGTGGCCGGCGCCTTCCACACCCGGCACATGGCTCCCGCGGTGGCCGCGATGGAGGCCGCCGCCGCGGAGGTCTCCGTCTCCGCTCCGAAGATCCGGTTCGTCTCCAACGCGGACGGCGGGGTCGTCGGCGACGGGCAGGAGATCGTGCGCCGCCTGGTGGCGCAGGTGTCGAACCCGGTGCGGTGGGACATGTGCATGGAGACCTTCGGGGAGCTGGGGGCCACCGCCATGGTGGAGCTGTGTCCCGGTGGCACGCTCACCGGGCTGGCCAGGCGGGGGATGCCGGGGGTTGCCACCCTGGCCGTGAAGTCACCGGACCAGCTGACCGCGGCCCGTGAGCTGATCACCGAGCACGCGGCCGGTGCCGCCGCGGCGGAATAGGAGCCACGAGAGCATGAGCGTCACCCTGAAGGCCGGCAAGGGCGCCCCGTACGCGCGGATCCTCGGTGTGGGCGGCTACCGTCCCACCCGGGTGGTGCCGAACGAGGAGATCCTCAAGCACATCGACTCCTCGGACGAGTGGATCCGTTCGCGTTCCGGCATCCGCACCCGGCACTGGGCGAACGAGCAGGAGACGGTCGCCGAGATGTCGCTGGAGGCCGCCGGCAAGGCCCTGGCGGGCGCGGGCATCGATGCCGGGCAGGTGGGCGCGGTGATCATCTCCACCGTCTCGCACTTCAAGCAGACTCCCTCGATCGCGACCGAGATCGCGCACCGGCTGGGCGCGGGCAAGCCGGCCGCGTTCGACATCTCCGCCGCCTGCGCCGGCTTCGGCTACGGCCTGACGCTCGCCAAGGGCATGGTGGTGGAGGGCAGCGCCGAGTATGTGGTCGTGGTCGGCGTCGAGCGGCTGTCCGACCTGACGGACCTCGAGGACCGCTCCACGGCGTTCCTCTTCGGCGACGGCGCGGGCGCCGTCGTGGTCGGCCCCTCCGACGTCCCCGCGATGGGCCCCACGGTGTGGGGCTCGGAGGGTGACAAGGCCGACACCATCACCCAGACGGTGCCGTGGGACCTGTACCGTGAGGGCACGGTCGAGCGTTTCCCGGCGATCCGTCAGGAGGGCCAGACCGTCTTCCGGTGGGCGGTGTACGAGATGGCGAAGGTCGCCCAGCAGGCGCTGGACGCGGCCGGGATCACCGCCTCCGACCTGGACGTCTTCATCCCGCACCAGGCGAATCTGCGGATCATCGACTCGATGGTGAAGGCACTGAAGCTCCCCGGGCATGTCGCGGTGGCCCGCGACGTGGAGACGACGGGCAACACCTCGGCGGCCTCCATTCCCCTGGCCATGGAGCGGATGCTGGCAACCGGCCAGGCCAAGAGCGGCGACACCGCTCTCGTCATCGGCTTCGGGGCGGGTCTGGTGTACGCGGCGACGGTCGTTACCCTCCCCTGAAGGCACATATCGTGCGACCGGGACCCCTGCCCGGCGCATACCACCCGAGCGGTATCCACCGCGCAGCACACTGAAGGAGCGCCGCACATGGCTGCCACCAAGGAAGAGATCATCGAGGGTCTCGCCGACATCGTGAACGAGATCGCCGGTATCCCGAACGACGAGGTCACCGAGGAGAAGTCGTTCACCGACGACCTGGACGTGGACTCGCTGTCCATGGTCGAGGTGGTCGTGGCCGCCGAGGAGCGCTTCGGCGTGAAGATCCCGGACGACGACGTCAAGGGTCTCAAGACCGTCGGCGATGCCGTGAACTACATCGCCAGCCACCAGGGCTGAGCCCCGGCGCCCCGCAGTACGCGCATGTCGCCGCCCCGCGGGGTGGCCCAGACCCTCGACCCTCGACTGGCGGAGTAAGAATTTCCGTGAACGCGACCAATCGAACGGTGGTCGTCACCGGTATCGGCGCCACCACACCGCTGGGTGGCGACAGCGCGACGACCTGGGACGCCATGCTGGCCGGCCGCTCCGGCGTCCGGCCCCTGGAGCAGGAGTGGGCGGCCGGTCTGCCGGTGCGGATCGCCGCCTCGGTGGCGGTGGAGCCTTCCGAGGTCCTGCCGCGCCCGCAGGTCCGCAAGCTGGACCGGTCGGCCCAGTTCGCCCTGATCGCCGCGCGGGAGGCGTGGGCGGACGCCGGCTACGAGGCACCGGCCGGTGAGGACGGGCCGGTGGACCCCGTGCGGCTCGGCGCGGTCATCGCCTCCGGCATCGGCGGCGTGACCACTCTGCTCGACCAGTACGACGTGCTGCGCGAGCGTGGCCCCCGCCGGGTGTCACCGCACACCGTCCCGATGCTGATGCCCAACGGCCCGGCGGCCAACGTCGGCCTGGAGGTGGGCGCCCAGGCGGGCGTGCACACCCCGGTCAGCGCCTGCGCCTCGGGCGCGGAGGCCGTCGGCTACGCCGCGGAGATGATCCGCAGCGGCCGGGCGGACGTGGTGGTGGCCGGCGGTACCGAGGCGGCCATCCACCCGCTGCCGATCGCGGCGTTCGCCAACATGATGGCGATGTCGAAGAACAACGACGAGCCCGAGCGCGCCTCGCGCCCCTATGACGTGGGCCGGGACGGCTTCGTGCTGGGCGAGGGCGCGGGCGTGGTGGTGCTGGAGTCCGCCGAGCACGCCGCTCGGCGCGGCGCCCGCGTCTACTGCGAACTGCTGGGCCAGGGGCTGTCCGCGGACAGCCACCACATCGCGCAGCCGGAGCCGTCCGGCCGGGGTGTGGCGGCGGCTCTGCGGAACCTGCTGGACTCCACCGACCTGAAGCCGCTGGAACTCACCCACGTCAACGCGCACGCCACCTCGACGCCGCAGGGAGATGTGGCGGAGATCAAGGCGCTGCGCCGGGTGCTGGGCGACGACCTGGACCATGTGGCGGTCTCCGGCACGAAGTCGATGACCGGTCACCTCCTCGGCGGCGCGGGCGGCGTGGAGACCGTGGCCACCGTTCTGGCGCTGCACCACCGCAAGGCTCCGCCCACGCTCAACGTGGACGAGCTGGACCCGGAGGTGGACGCGGACGTGGTCCGGGGCGAGGCGAGGGATCTGCCGCAGGGCACGATCGCGGCGATCAACAACTCGTTCGGCTTCGGCGGTCACAACGTGGTGCTGGCCTTCCGCACGGTCTGAGCGGCGGCCGGCCCGGCCCGGCTCGCGCGTGCGGCAACCTTCAACGGCGCCCTCCCCGGCTTCGGGGCGGGCGCCGTTGTGTGTGCGCCGGGGGCGCGCTCCTAGGGGCATCGGAGGGAGCACGGAAGCCGGGCGCGGCGCACGGCGCGCGGGGGTGTGCGCGCGGGCAGACAGTCCTGGGAGGTCAGACGACCTGGTGCAGCCAGCGGACCGGAGCGCCCTCTCCGGCGTACCGGAAAGGTTCGAGCTCGTCGTCCCAGGGCTTGCCGAGCAGCTTGGTGATCTCGGCGTGGAGGTCGCTCTCCCCGCGCGCCGCGCGGGCGGCGGCGGCCCGCAGCCGGTCCTCGGGGATCATGATGTCCCCGTGCATGCCGGTGACGGCGTGGTAGATGCCCAGATCGGGAGTGCAGCTGTAGCGCTCGCCCTCGGCGGTGGGGCAGGGCTCCGAGGTCACCTCGAAGCGCAGCAGCCGCCAGCCCCGCAGCGAGGAGGCGAGCTTGGATGCCGTGCCCGCCTGGCCCTGCCAGGACAGCTCCGCGCGCCAGGTGCCGGGGGACGCCGGCTGTTTGATCCAATCCAGGCTGACCCGGCTGCCCAGGACACTCGCCACGGCCCACTCGATGTGCGGACACAGCGCCCGCGGCGCGGAGTGGATGTACAGGACACCACGTGTCGTCATCGACGGACCTCCAGCCTTCCTACCAGCGCCCGGCGCAGCCACCGGGAATTCCGCCCCGTACCCCTGCCGCTACGAACAGTAAACACTATTGGGGCCTTTTCTTGGCAAAATGGACAGCGTGTGACGTGAGATCGTCTTTTACGCTTGATGGGGCGGCCTTTCCGTCGACGCCGTCCGGTGCCGGAGTCAAAACTACCGCGCGCCGGGCGTGGTCAGCCCCCGTCCGTCCGCACCACTCAACAGCAAAGGACCTGAATGCCGGTCACCCGTCGCACGATCGCACTGCTGTGTGCCGCCCTGCTCGGCCTGAGCGCGTGTACCGGGGACAGGGACCCGGCAGACTCCTCCGAACAACCTTCCAGCGCGGCGCCGGAGTGGAACACCAGACCGGAGTCGATCGCCGCGATCGGCGACTCCATCACCCGGGCCTTCGACGCGTGTTCCTTCCTCGCCGACTGCCCCGAGGTGTCCTGGGCGACCGGCTCCGACGAGGACGTGCCGAGCCTGGCCCAGATGCTGCTGCCGGCCTCCGCCACCGCCGGCACCGGCGAGGCCGGCGGGACGGGCGGGGAGCGGCAGACGGCCGGGCGGGTGTGGAACGAGGCGGAGTCCGGGGCGGTGATGGCCGATCTGCCCGAGCAGGCCCGGCGCGCCGCGGCGTGGGACCCCGAGCTGGTGACCGTGCTGATCGGCGCCAACGACGCCTGCACCCGGGACCTGGAGACGATGACGGACGTCCCGGAGTTCCGCAAGGACTTCACCGAGTCGCTGCGGATCATCCGCGAGGAGGCGCCCGAGGCGCAGGTCTACGTGGCCAGCGTCCCCGACCTGCTGCGGCTGTGGTCGGAGGTCCGTGACGAGCCGCAGGCCCAGCAGGCATGGCGGTTCGGGATCTGCCCGTCGATGCTCAGCGACCCGCTGGGGGACAGCGAGGAGGCGACCGAGCGGCGGCTCGCGGTGCGCGAGCGCGTGGAGGAGTTCAACGCGGTCCTGGCGGAGGTGTGCGCCACGGACGACCTGTGCCGCTACGACGAGGGCGCCGTCTTCGACTACCCCTTCACCGCCGACGAGCTGAGCGACTGGGACTGGTTCCACCCCAGCCGGCAGGGCCAGGCCGTACTGGCCGAACTCGCCCACGAGCGCATCACCGCCACACCGTGACGTGAGGCCGTGACGGCCCGGTGCGCGGCCCGCCCCGGCGCGGACCGCGCACCGCCAGCCCCACCGGCACGCCTCGCGCGCCCCGTCCGTGCACGGCCATTGACATGCCTCGTTCTCCGTCACTACGTTCTGCTCAGCATGTCGAACGGGTGACGAAATATCGAACAACGGAGGCGGCCCCCGTGCGCATCACCGGAATCAGCACCCACGTCGTGGGAACCCCCTGGCGCAACCTCACCTACGTCCTGGTGCACACCGACGAAGGACTGACGGGTGTCGGGGAGACCCGCATGCTGGGCCGCACCGACGCCCTGCTGGGGTATCTCCGCGAGGCGGAGGCGAACCACATCGCCGGGTCCGACCCGTTCGCCGTGGAGGACCTGGTGCGCCGCATGAAATACGGCGACTACGGCCGGGCCGGCGAGATCGTCATGTCCGGCATCGCCTGCGTGGAGACCGCCTGCTGGGACATCAAGGGCAAGGCACTGGGCGTCCCGGTCTGGCAGCTGCTCGGCGGCCTCAGCGACGTCTCCGACAACCGCGTCAAGGCCTACGCCAACGGCTGGTACACCGTCGAGCGCACCCCCGAGGCGTTCCACGCGGCGGCCCGGCGAGTGGTCGAGCGCGGCTACCGGGCCCTCAAGCTCGACCCGTTCGGCACCGGCAGCTTCGAACTGGACCACGACGAGACCGTCCGCTCGCTCGCCCTGGTGGAGGCGGTGCGCGACGCCATCGGCCCGGAGCGCGACCTGCTGGTGGAGATGCACGGCCGGTTCTCCCCCGCCACCGCGATCCGGCTGGCCCGCGAACTGGAGCCCTACCGGCCCGCCTGGCTGGAGGAGCCGGTGCCGCCGGAGAACCTCAAGGCCCTGGCCAAGGTCGCCGCCCGCACCACACTGCCGATCGCCACCGGCGAGCGCATCCACGACCGCATCGAGTTCCGCGAGCTCTTCGAGTCGCAGGCCGCCGACATCATCCAGCCCGACCTCGGCCACCTGGGCGGCATCGGCGAGACGCGCAAGCTCGCCGCGACCGCCGAGACCCACTACGTGCTCCTCGCCCCGCACAACGTCGGCGGCTCGGTGCTCACCGCCGCCAGCCTCCAGCTGGCCGCCTGCACCCCCAACTTCATGATCCTGGAGCACTTCAACGACTTCGCCGACGCCGAGATCAAGAAGGTGGTGCGCGGCGCCCCGGAGGTCACCGACGGATACTTCACCCTCTCCGACGCGCCGGGCCTGGGCGTCGAGTTCGACGCCGAGGCCGCGGCGGAGTTCCCGCAGCAGCAGGCCCACTTCGACCTGTGGGCCGAGGACTGGCACAAGCGCGACGGCACGGCCCGGGGGACCCGCCCATGACCGCGCCCCGCAGCCGCTGTGTCCTGGTGGAGAGACCGGGCGTCTTCCGGCTGACCGAGTCCGCCCCCGCCGAGCCCGGCCCCGGCGAGGTGCGGATCGCCGTGCACGCCGCCGGGCTGTGCGCCAGCGACCGGGAGGTGTTCGCCGGCACCCGCGCCGAGGGCTACGTCCGCTACCCCGTCGTGCCCGGCCACGAATGGTCCGGAACGGTGGAGGCCACCGGTCCGGGCGTCGATCCGGCACTGACCGGCCGCCGCTGCACCGGCGAGGGGTTCCGTGCCTGCCGCTGCTGCGACCGCTGCCGCGCCGGACAGACGAGCCTGTGCACCGCGGGCTACGAGGAGACCGGCTTCACCCGGCCCGGGGCCTTCGCCGACCACCTGCTGCTGCCCGCCCACCTGCTGCACCTCCTGCCCGACGACGCCGACCTGACCGCCGCCGCCCTGCTGGAACCGGCGGCCGTCACCGCCGCCGCCGTCCTGGCCGCCGCACCGCTCGCCGGGGAGCGGGTAGCCGTGGTGGGCGCCGGAACCCTCGGCCTGCTCGCCGTGCAACTGCTGGCCGCCCACTCCCCCGCCGAGCTGGTGGCCGTCGACCCCCGCGAACGCCCGCTGCGGCAGGCCCGCGCCATGGGCGCGTCCCGCGCCTGCGACCCGGCCGCCGCCACCGGGCTGCGCGGCCGTTTCGACCTGGTGGTGGAGACCGCCGGCGCACCGGACAGCGCCCACGACGCCTGCCTGCTGGCGCGCCGCGGCGGCCGGGTGGTGCTCACCGGGATGCCCGCCCCCGGCGCCCGCGGCATCGACCCCGTGCACCTGTCCGTCAGCCAGCTCACCGTCACCAGCGTCTTCGGCGCACCGCCCGCCGCCTGGGCATACGCCGTGCGGGCCTTCGCCACCGGCCTGCTGAGGCCCGCCCCGCTCGTCACCCACCGGATTCCGCTGACGTCCTTCGGGGAAGCCATCGAGCTGGTGGGCAGCGGCGATCCGGACGTGGGCAAAGTGCTGCTCGAACCCTGACCCGCGCCCGGGCCGCCCGCCGCCCCGCGTCCACGTCCCCTCACAGTCCCCTCACACCCTTGCAACCGAACGGCGTTCGGCATACCGGACGGTTCCGTTCCGCCGCGACCCACCGAGCCCTGGAGCATCGTGTCCGATTCCGCCTCCGCCGCCGCACCCCGCCGACCGGGCGAGCCCGCACTGGCCGCGCTCGGCTGTGCGGCCCCGGCGGACGACCCCGCCCACACCTCCCCGCACACCTTCCCCGACGGTGGCCGGTGGCGCACCGAGATCCCGTCCGTCGAGGGCCCCGAGGCACTGCACACCGTCCTGAAGGAGGCCGCGGGGCTCGACGTCCCCGTCCACCGCGTCAGCCAGGGCAGCGGCGTGTGGATGCTCACCGACTCCGAGATCACCGAGATGGCCGCCGCCTGCGACGAGGCCGGCGTCGAACTGTGCCTGTTCACCGGCCCGCGCGGCACCTGGGACACCGGCGCCGGCACCCGCACCCCCTCCGGCGGCGGCGGGCCGCGCGCCCGCGGTCACGACGCGGTGGCCGGCTGCGTCGAGGACGCCGTGCGCGCCACCTCGCTCGGCGTGCGCTGCCTGCTCGTCGCCGACGAGGGCGTGCTGTGGCTGCTGCACCGGCTGCGCGCCCACGGCACCCTGCCCGCCGACACCACCTTCAAGGTGTCCGCGCTGATCGGCCCGGTCAACCCGGCGGCCGTCTGCGTCCACGAACGCCTCGGCGCCGACTCCGTCAACGTGCCCTCCGACCTGACGCTCCAGCACCTCACCGAGATCCGCCGCACCAGCCGGGTACCGCTGGACCTCTACCTGGAGGCACCCGACGACCTCGGCGGCTACGTGCGCATGTACGAGGCGGCCGAACTCATCCGCCGCGCCGCGCCCCTCTACCTCAAGTTCGGCCTCAGCAAGGCCCCCGGCCTCTACCCCTACGGCGCCCACCTGCGCGAGGCCGCCCTCGGCAGCGCCCGCGAACGCGTCCGCCGCGGCCGGCTCGCCCTGGATCTGCTGGCCCGCCTCGGCGCGGACACCGGCATGTCCCCGCCCGGCTCCCGGCTGCCCGGCCCCCTGCACCGCTTCCCCGTCCCCGAGGACACCCCCGACGCCCCCTCCCCCGGCACCCACTGACAGCCCGAAAGGACCGCCTCATGCCCGACAGCCCCTCCACCACTCGCACCGGCCGCCGCACCGCCGCCGCCCTGGCCACCGCCGTCACCGCCGCCCTGGCCCTGACCGCCTGCGGCCAGGACTCCGGGCGCGGCGGCGGCGAACGCGCCGCCGACGCCGAGGGCGGCACCATCGGCATCGCGATGCCCACCCGCTCCTCCGAACGCTGGATAGCCGACGGCGAGAACATGGTCCGCCTCCTGGAGGAGGCCGGCTACGACACCGACCTGCAGTACGGCCAGGACCGCGTGGAGAACCAGGTCTCCCAGATCGAGAACATGATCTCCCGGGGCCACGACCTGCTCATCATCGCGGCCATCGACGGCGCCTCCCTCACCGACGCCCTCCGGCGCGCGGCCGACGCCGGCGTCCCCGTCGTCGCCTACGACCGGCTCATCATGGGCACCGAGAACGTCGACTACTACGCCACCTTCGACAACACCCGGGTCGGCGAGCTCCAGGCCCAGTACATCGTCGACGCCCTCGGCCTGGAGGACAGCGACGAGACCCGCACCATCGAACTGTTCGCCGGCTCCCCCGACGACAACAACACCCGCTTCTTCTTCGAAGGAGCCATGTCCGTCCTCCAGCCCCACCTCGACGACGGCCGCCTCGAGGTGCGCAGCGGACAGACCGGCCTCAACCAGGTCACCACCCGCCGCTGGGACGGCGCCACCGCCCAGAAGCGCATGGACGACCTGCTCACCGCCCACTACTCCACCGAGCGGCTCGACGCCGTGCTCTCCCCCTACGACGGCATCTCCATCGGCATCCTCTCCGCCCTCAAGAGCGTCGGCTACGGCACCGGCGACACCCCCTTCCCCGTCGTCACCGGCCAGGACGCCGAACTCGCCTCCATCAAGTCGATCATCGCCGGCGAGCAGACCCAGACCGTCTACAAGGACACCCGCGAACTCGCCCGGCAGGCCATGGCCATGGCCGACGCGCTGCTCACCGGCGAGGAGCCCGAGGTCAACGACACCGAGACCTACGACAACGGCGTCAAGACCGTCCCCGCCTACCTCCTCGACCCGGTCAGCATCGACGCCGGCAACTACGAACTGCTCGTCGAGGACGGCTACTACGAGGCCGGACAGCTGAACTGAGCCGCCGCCACCGCACTCACTGCCGGCAGAAGGGACGACCCGGTGGAACACGGAGAACAACCACGGCCGCCTCACGTGCTGCTCATGAAGGACATCACCAAGTCCTTCCCCGGCGTCCGCGCGCTGGACGGCGTGGACATCGCCGTGCGGCCCGGCGAGATCCACGCCGTGTGCGGAGAGAACGGCGCCGGCAAGTCCACCCTGATGAAGATCCTCAGCGGGGTGCACCCGCACGGCAGCTACGACGGGCAGATCCACTTCGACGGCGAGCCCTGCGCCTTCAAGGACATCCGGGCCAGCGAGCGGCGCGGCATCGTCATCATCCACCAGGAACTCGCCCTGATACCCCAGCTGTCCATCGCCGAGAACATCTTCCTCGGCAACGAACGCACCCACCGCGGCGGCATCGTCAGCTGGAGCCGCACCCTCCGGGAGACCGAACGGCTGCTGCGCCGCGTCGGCCTCGACGAGCACCCGCAGACGCGGATCTCCGAACTCGGCGTCGGCAAACAGCAGCTGGTGGAGATCGCCAAGGCACTCGCCAAGCGCGTCCGGCTGCTCATCCTGGACGAGCCCACCGCCGCCCTCAACGACGAGGACAGCCGCAAACTCCTCGGCCTCATCCGCGAACTGCGCGACCAGGACATCGCCTGCATCATCATCTCCCACAAGCTCGACGAGATCCGGCAGGTCGCCGACACCGTCACCATCCTGCGCGACGGCCGGACCGTGGAGACCCTGCCCGTGCGCGAACACCCAGGCGCCCCGGCCGCCGTGTCCGAGGACCGCATCATCAGCGGCATGGTCGGCCGCGCCCTGGACCAGCGCTTCCCCGACCGCACCCCCTACACCGGCGAACGCGCCGGCCAGGTCGCCCTGGAGGTCTCCGGCTGGACCGTCCGGCACCCGGCCGACACCCGCCGCAAGGCCGTGGACAACGTCTCCTTCGAGGTCCGGCACGGTGAGATCCTGGGCCTGGCCGGACTCATGGGAGCAGGCCGCACCGAACTCGCCATGAGCCTGTTCGGCCGCTCCTGGGGGCGCTGGGAAGCGGGCACCGTCCGCCTGCACGGCCGGGAGATCTCCACCCGCACCGTCCCCGAGGCAGTGGCCCACGGCATCGCCTACGTCACCGAGGACCGCAAGACCCTCGGGCTCAACCTCATCGACACCATCAGCCGCAACATCTCGCTCGCCGCCCTCCCCCGGGTGGCCCGGCGCGGCATCGTCGACACCCACGCCGAGACCCGCGTCGCCGAGCGTTACCGCACCACCATGAACATCAAGGCCCCCACCGTCTTCGAGGAGACCGGCCGGCTCAGCGGCGGCAACCAGCAGAAAGTCGTCCTCAGCCGCTGGATCCACACCGAACCCGAGGTGCTCATCCTCGACGAGCCGACCCGCGGCATCGACGTGGGCGCCAAAGCGGAGATCTACACCGTCATCGACCGACTGGCCGCCCAGGGCAAGGCCGTGGTGTTCATCTCCTCCGAACTGCAGGAACTGCTCGGGCTGTGCGACCGCATCGCCGCGCTGTCGGCGGGCCGGCTCACCGGCGTACTGAACCGGGCCGAGGCCACCCAGGAGGCCCTCATGCGACTGATGACAGGAGACCGCTGACATGGGACAGGCCACCGCGACGCCGGGCAGCTCCCCCTCCCCGCACCAACCCGGCAAGGGCGGCCCCGGCCGGCCCGGCCGCGCCGACGGCGGACTCACCGCGACCGCCGACGCCCTGCTGCGCACCATGCGCGGCAACATGCGCCAGTACGGCATGCTCATCGCGCTCGGCCTCATCGTGGTGCTGTTCCAGATCTGGACCGACGGCACCCTCCTGGAGCCCCGCAACGTCTCCAACATCATCCAGCAGAACGGCTACATCCTGATCCTCGCCATCGGGATGATGATCGTCATCATCAACGGGCACATCGACCTGTCCGTCGGCTCCCTGGCCGCCTTCTCCGGCGCCGCCGCCGCCGTGATGATGGTCCACCACAACATGCCCTGGCCACTGGCCCTCACCCTGTCGCTGCTCATCGGCGTGCTGGCCGGCGCCTGGCAGGGCTTCTGGATCGCCTACATCGGCATCCCCTCGTTCATCGTCACCCTGGCGGGCATGCTGCTCTTCCGGGGAGCGACCGAACTCCTCCTGGAGGGCCAGTCCGTCTCCCCGTTCCCCAGCGGCTTCCAGAACATCAGCCAGGGCTTCCTGCCGGAGGTCGGCCCGTACACCAACTACCACAACCTCACCCTGCTGCTGGGCCTGCTGGTGCTGGCCGTTGTGCTGTTCCAGGAGTGGCGCAGCAGGCAGCAGCAGAAGCAGTACGACCTCCAGGTCCTGCCGCGCAACGTGTTCGTCCTCAAGCTCCTGGCCATCGTCGCCGCCGTCGCCGCCTTCACCCTGACCCTGGCCAGCTACCGAGGCGTCCCGGTGGTACTGCTCATCCTGTGCGGGCTGCTCATCGGCCTGGGCTACGTCATGCGCAACGCCGTCATCGGCCGCCACGTCTACGCGCTCGGCGGCAACCGGGCGGCGGCCAAGCTGTCCGGCGTCAAGGACCGCCGGGTCACCTTCCTGGTCTTCGTCAACATGGGCGTCCTGGCCGCCCTGGCCGGCTGCGTCTTCGCCGCCCGCCTCAACGCCGGCACCCCCGGCGCCGGCGTCATGTTCGAACTGGAGGCCATCGCGGCGGCGTTCATCGGCGGCGCCTCGATGAGCGGCGGCGTCGGCACCGTCCTCGGCGCCGTCATCGGCGGCCTGGTCCTCGGCGTCCTCAACAACGGCATGTCCCTGGTCGGCATCGGCGACGACTGGCAGCAGGTCATCAAGGGCCTGGTCCTGCTCGCCGCCGTCGGCTTCGACGTCTGGAACAAACGCCGCGCCACCACCTGACCCATCCGCCGGCACCCAACACCTGCGCCTTTACTCTGGGGCCCTCATCTCCCCTGAGAGGGGCAGCAACTTGACGACCTGCTGGACCGAGGGCTCCGCGCCACGGGTCTGAGAGGAGTAGCAGCCCGAGCGTCACCACGCGGGGAGTCGTGTCACCGTCCAGGGGGTACGACGCGGGCGGCCTTGGCCTCATTGGGCAGGAAGCTCGTACGCCAGGACGTACGCGTCAGCTGCCATCACCGTGTCGCAGACTTCCACCGCCCGGCCTTTCGTGTCGTAGGCCGTGCGGACCAGGCGGATGACCGGCACGCCCGGCGCGAGGCGGAGCGTCTTGGCCTCGGGCGGAGTCGGCATCCGGGCCCGCACCTCCTCCTCGAAGCGTTCCAGGCGGTGCCCCAGTTCCTCCAGGCGAGCGTAGATCCCACCAGGTCCGGGGTTCGGGGCGGCAATCGGGGTCCCTTTGGCGATGTCGAGAGGCAGGTAGGAGGTAGCGAACTCCACAGGCCGTCCGTCAAGCAGGTAGCGGCGGTGGCGTACCAGCACGCGGAGCGGCGACCCCAGTCGGGCGGAAACGTCGGCCGATGGCCGCTCCTCACGGACTTGAAGGTTGTCGACCTGCGAGTGACTTCCCGCGGCCTCGGCTTCCACGGTGAAGGCTGACTTTCCCTGGTCCCGGTGGTGCCGGGCGAACCGGTCGGAGGCAAGTCTGCGCACGGGTGGGCGAGGCCGGACGAAGACTCCCTTGCCGTGCTCGGAGTGCACAAGTCCTTCCCCCTGCAGGACAGACAAGGCATTGCGCACGGTCATGCGCGACACACCGTAGTGGCCCACGAGTTCCGACTCCGAGGGGAGCTTGGCCCCTTCAGCGAAGTGTCCCTTACCGATGGCCTCTCGCAGTTGGTCGGCGATCTGTCTGAACACCGCGCGGTCGCTGGTGGCATCCAGCACTCCGAGAAGGCCGGAAGGAAGAGCGGTCATCATTCACTCCTTTGGGCGTCTAGACGAGTAGCGGAGTCGGGTTGCTACGGTGAGCCTAGTCACTGAAAGAAGGGCCACAGACACAATGCGTGAAGTACAGCGTCCGCACTCCGTGAGTGTCGCCGGTGTCATCGTCGACGACGACGGCCGGGCGCTGCTGATCAAGCGGCGGGACAACGGCCATTGGGAGCCGCCCGGCGGCGTCCTCGAAGCCGGCGAAGCCATCCCGGAGGCTCTGGCACGAGAGGTCCGGGAAGAGACCGGCATCGAGATCGCCGAAGACGCCACCTTGACCGGCATCTACAAGAACATGACCGGCCTGATCGTCTCAATGGTGTTCCGCTGCCGGGCCGCTGGCGGTCAACTTGCCACCGGAGACGAGACCAGAGACCTGCGCTGGGTGACACGCGAAGAGGTCTCCGAACTCGCCGACGAGGCGTACGCCGTCCGGGTTCTGGACGCCCTCGACGGCGGCACACCGCCGGCTGTGCGCGCCCACGACGGCGTGAAACTCATCTAGCACAGACGACCTATGGCTACCATCCACCAGCAGAAAGTAACTCGTATGCACGAGTATATGAGCAGCGAGCGCGTGTGGGAGTACTCCTGCCCTGGACTCCCGGAGGAGGTCGCCCGCGCACGCCGTATCACCCGAGACGTCCTTGTCGACACTCCCTACGCAGACGACGCAGGGCTGATCGTGTCTGAGTTGGGCGCCAACGCCATCACCCACACAGCCAGCGCGAAGCACGGCTTCCGTCTCACCATCACCCGCGCACCGGAAGGAACTGTCACCCTCGCCGTCACCGACACCGGCGGCACGGGCGCCATTCCCGAAATCAAGCAACCCCGACAGCACCGCCACACACGGCCGGGGATTGGGCATCATCGCCGCTTGTTGCGCCCGCCTCGATGTCCACCACAGCCGCGACGGCCACACCGTCACCGCTGAGCTGCGTCCCGATTCACGCGCGACCGACAGCGCGGACTCACAGCCATGCTGACCTCACCCCTCGGCCGGCTGGCCCTCTTTCAGATGAGCTACTCATTGCCGATCGGAATCAACTCGGCGCTGTCGACCGACAGGTCGGGCTTGAGAGACGAGGCGTCGATGTTGCCCCCGTTGCCGTCGTCGATGCCGTTCAGCCGCGTTCCGGACAGGTCCTCCCCCGAGGCCATGCAGTCCCTCCCACCCTCGTGAACCGTACTCGCACCACTGCGTACCGCAGCAAGGGCTTGCTGCGGGAGCGGAGCGGTGCTCTGCGGGCCGGGCAGTGCGGACGGGCGGACAGGGGCGCACCGGAAAACCGGCTGGGCCGGGCAGGGGCGGCGGGGCACGATGGCGGGCATGGACCGTCAGCGGATCAGCGCCCTCGCCCACCAGGACCATCCCGTCGCCGCGCCCCTGGGGGACGACTCGGTCGGCCGGCTTCTCGGCCGCGCGGTCCCTTCCGGGGCCGGGCGGCTTCTGGATCTGGGGTATGCGGAGGGCGTCTGGCTGGAGCGGGCGCTGACCGGACGACCCGGGCTGAGGGCCACCGGGGTGGACGTCGATGCGGCTGCCGTCGCACGTGGCCGAGAGCGCCTGGGGGCGGCCGGGCTCGGGGCGAGGGTCGCGCTGCATGCCGTGGAAGCTCGGGAGTTCGCCTCCGAGGAGCGCTTCGACCTGGTGCTCTGTGTCGGGGCGACGCATGCCTTCGGCGGGCTGATGCCGACCCTCGCCGCGATCCGCGGGCATCTCGCTCCGGGCGGCAGCGTCCTGGTCGGGGACGGGTTCTGGGAGCGCGAGCCGGGAGAGCGGACGCTGGAGGCCGGCTTCGCCGCGGACGAGTACGCCGATCTGGCCACCACGGTCGCCCGGGCCACCGACGACGGCTGGACGCCGCTGTACGGGCATGTCAGCTGCTCGCGGAATGGGACGAGTACGAGTGGTCGTGGAGCGGCTCGCTCTCCCGCTGGGCCCTGGACCATCCCTCGGATCCCGGCAGTGGGGAGGCCCTGCGGGCCGCGGCGGCGCACCGGGGCGCCTGGCTGCGGGGGTACCGCGGCACCCTCGGGTTCGTGACGCCGGTGCTGCGGCGGACGCCGGAGGGGTGAGGGGGACCGGGCCCTGTTTCCGCGGCCGGGTCGCGGTGTGCGGGCCCGGTCGGCGGGGCGGAGTGTGGTGGAGCCCCTCGCGCGGGGGGCGGGAGGGGCTCCGGGGTAGTGGCGGGGTGGCTCCGGGGTCAGGGGTGGTCGGTGCAGCAGGGGTGGGGGTCGGGGATCTCGAAGGGGAGGTAGGTGCCGCCGGAGGCAGGCATCAGGCGCAAAAGGAGTTCGCCGTCGGCCCACTCGGGGCGGACGTGGCCGCGGGTGTCGAGGACGGCGTCGGGGTCCGGGGTGACTCCGCCGAGCACCTCGGTCCTGGTGATGGCCGTGCGTGCGAGGAGTTCCCGCAGGGTGAGTGTGCCGGTGAGGGTGTCGGAGCCGGGGAAGAGGACGGCCCGGCCGCCGGTGCGGGTGGCGTGGGCATCGGCCGCGGCTGCCGCTGTCCCGCGGCGGGCCGGCGGGCCGAGCCGCCGGTCGCCGAGGACGGCGGACAGTCCGGGGACGGCCGCGGCGCCGGCGGCGAGCCGGTCGAGGACGGCCTCGGCGGTGGTGGTGTCGGGGAGCCGGAGGGAGAGGGCGATGTGCGGGCGGGGGGCCGGGGCCCGGTGGGTGCAGGCGTAGCTGCCCTGGGGCAGCGGGAGGAGGTCGGCGAGGCGGTGCAGGAGGTGGTCGGCGGTGCCCGGGTTCGGGGTGCCGCAGTCCAGGCCGATCACGGTGGGCCCGTCGGCCGGGGGGTGGGGGGCCGTGGCGGCCGAGGGCGGGCGGGTGGCGGGCGGGGTGGTGGTCATGACGGGAGCACCCAGATCGGGTTGGAGTAGAACCACAGGTCGCGCCAGGGGTCGGCGTCGCCGATGACGTCCAGGGCGGGGCCTGCCGGGTCGGTGTCCGGGCCGTTGAGGCCGGGCCGGCTGCGGTTGCCGTCGGTGCCGCGGAGGCGGACGTAGAGGGGTCGGTCGACGCGGCCGAGTTTGTGGGTGAGGCGGACGGTGCCGGTGGAGCGGTTGACGTCGTAGGAGGCGTCGACGCGGGTGCCGGGGGCGTGGAAGGTGTCGCGGTCGGCGCTCTCGCCGGTGACGTCGCCGCGGATGACGTCGACGCGGGCCAGGGTGGGGACGAACTGGGCCCAGTTGGGGCCGTTGGCCAGGGCGATGTCGATGGTGAGTTCGACGGTGGTGCCGCGCTTGACGTGCAGGGTGCCGCCGAGGGTGGCGGCCTTGTTGCCGGCCCGCAGCCGGGCGTCGAGGCCGGAGATGAGCCCGCCGTGGTCGACCCAGATGCGGCCCTCGCGGATGCCCTCCATGACGGCGGCGTAGGAGAAGTCGCGGGCGCCGACGTGGGTGCGGCTGTACTGGCCGGGCCAGTAGTCGCCCCAGCCGAGTTCGGGCTTGCCGGAGTAGACGGGGTCGCCGTGCTGCGCGTCGCGGTTGAAGTCGCTGCCGGGCGGGCGGACGGAGGTGTCGGCCCAGTTGCGGTGGGAGTCGGAGTTGGCGGTGATCCACCAGGGCTTGCCCTCGGCGAGCAGGCTGTCCCACAGGCCGCCGACGGTGGCGGTCATCCAGTCGAAGCCGCCCCAGGTACGGTAGCTCTCGGCGGGGTAGCCGGGGAAGGAGTTACTGCCGGGGCTGGAGGCGTAGTAGCCGCGGGCGCTGCCGGGGCCGTGCGGGGCGGGGAGTCCGGCGGCCTGGTGGCCGGGGGCGCCCTCCATGCCGATGGCGATTCCGGGGGCGGCGTCGCGCCAGGCGCGGATCTCGTGCGGGGAGTCGATGCCCTGGCGGGCGGGGTGGTTGGCGAGCATCAGCGCGTCCTTGACCTTCTTGCGCTGGACCTGCTCGGCGAGGAACTGGAGGCCGGAGATGGCCAGGGCCTCGTTCTCGGGGGTGCCGGCCCGGGTGTTGGTGACGGCGCCGTCGTAGCCGGTCTCGAACTGGCGCAGGACCTCGACCTCGTTCCTGCCCGGGTGGACGAAGACCGTGGCGTGCTCGGCGGCGGGAATGTTCCACTCCAGGCCCTGGAAGACCAGGGTGTCGCGGTGGAGGTCGCGGGCCGCCCTGATGTCGGGGTTGACCTTCTCGACGCCGATACGGGAGTGGTTGATGCTGCCGTGGTCGGTGATGACCAGCCAGTCCATGCCGAATCTGGCGCCGTTGCGGACCTGGTCGATGACCCGGTACTGGCCGTCGCTGCTGTACTGGGTGTGGATGTGGTGGTCGCCGGCGAGCCAGAGGAGGCCCTTGCCGTTGCCCCGCGAGGGCTTCGCGGCGGGGGCGGCGGCCGGGGAGGCGGCTGTGGCGGCGGCCGTCTGGCCGATGAGGCCGGCTCCCGCGATCCCCGCCCCGAGCAGCCCGGCCCGGCGGAGCACGCCGCGGCGGGAGAGCTGGTCGGGGCGGAGTTCGCTGTCGGGGATCGCGGTGTCCAGTGCCGCGGGGAGCGGTCCGGACTCGTGGTGGTCGTGACTGTGCGTGTGCTCGCCGTGGTGATGGTGCGGGCCGTGCCCCATGTGTGCTCCCTGCGTCGTTCCCGGCTGTGGTGCCGCAGGAACTCTGGAGGGGGCAGATGAACACGGAGTGAGGTACGGCGGGCAGCGAACCACCGTCCGGGCGTCATTACGTCACCCGGACAGCGGTTGTCACACCGTGCTTCGCCGGCCGGTGAGGACCCGGTAGAGGAAGAGCAGGATCAGCGCTCCGATGATGGCGGTGATCCAGGTCGAGAGGCTGAAGAAACCGTCGAGCGAGTCGACGTTGAAGATCACCTGGCCGAGCCAGCCGCCCAGCAGGGCACCACCGATACCGATGAGAATGGTGATGATGATGCCGCCGGGATCCCGTCCCGGCATCAGTGCCTTGGCGATGGCTCCGGCGATCAGACCGAGCAGAATCCACGCGATGATGCCCATGGTCGGCACTCCTTCTCTCGTCGGCAACGTGTCGCACTAGCACGTAGCCGTTCAACGGGGAGTGAAACGTTAGTCACGCCTTTCCGGACTTGTCCTCACTGTCCGTGTTCAGTCAGGAGGAGTGCCCGAGGGCCGGTAACGGCTTGTTCCGTGCCGTTGCGCGTGCTCGTGATCACCACGGGTGGTCAGGGTGGTTGCCGCCAGAAGGCGCTTGCACGACCGGCGGCATACGTACCGGCACCTGATACATATGTGCGACCCATGTTCATTCCTGTCCCCCCGTGAGGGAGAGTCGTGTCCGACAGACCCATCGACATTGAGGAAGAACGGCTGAGTGAGGAGGTCCCGCAACGGATCATCCGGCACGGCGGTCTGCTGGGGGCCGCGGAGAGCCTCGGGAAGGAGCTGCGGGCCGCCGGGTCCCCGGAGGAGGCGGCGGACATCGTGCGCGGGCACGGCCGGGCGCTGTGGCGCAACGCCGTGCGGAGACTGCGCGAGACGGACGGCGACGACCGTCCCCTGTACTGGTCGCGGCTGGCGCTGCGCCGGACCGTCGCCGAGGTGGCGCCGGAGCTGGCCGGGGAGCTGGAGCGCAGCTCCCGGGGGCTGGGGGGCAACGGCCTGCCCGCCGGCGAGGACCGGCTGCGGATCGTCGTCACCGGCTTCGATCCGTTCCGGCTGGAGAAGGACATCCGCCGCGGCAACCCTTCGGGGTCCGCGGCCCTGGCCCTGCACGGGACGACGCTGCGCACGTCCTCGGGCCGGACCGCCCACATCGAGGCGATGGTCCTCCCGGTGCGCTGGGCGGATTTCTCCGCCGGCCTGGTGGAGGACGCGCTGCGCCCGTATCTGGAGCCGGGCCCGCGCGGCGCGGATCTCTTCATGACCATCAGCCAGGGCCGTCCCGGCCGCTTCGACCTGGAGCGCTTCAACGGCGCCTGGCGCGGCGGCGGCCCGGACAACACGGGTGAGGAAGCGACGGGCCTGATCCCCGTTTCCCAGGAGGAGCAGCCGCAGTGGACCTCGACCACTCTTCCTTACGCCGAGCTGACCGCCGCGGAGACCGGCCGGTTCCCGGTGCACGACCGCACGGAGGTCACCGAGATACCCGCGGGGGGCGGGGAGCCGGTGGAGCGCGCGGAGGGGCCGAGTGCGGGTTCGGCCGCCCGGAGGGGCGGCGGCGGGGATTATCTGTCCAACGAGATCGCCTACCGGGCGACGCTGCTGCGAGACGCGCTGGAGGCAGACGTCCCGGGTGGCCATCTGCACACGCCGGCGCTGGAGTTCGGGCCGGAGAACACCGATCTGATCAGCGATCCGGTGCTGGTGGCGAACCGGCAGGCGATCACCGGGCAGATACGGGCCCTGCTGGGGGCGGCGGCCGAGACGCTGTCCTGATCCCGCCCGACCGTGCCGTGACGGCCGGCCCGCCGGGGACGGCGGGCCGGCCGAGGTGTGTCCGGAGCCGGGTCAGGTCAGGTCAGGTCAGGTCAGGCGGATCATGTTCCAGGACATCGGTTCCAGGGTGGCGCGCAGGGTGCCGCCGTCGAGGGCGGTTCCGGTGGCGGGGTGCGGGGTGACGCGCTCGGGCTCCTGGAAGGTGTTGCGTGCGTCGGGGTCGGAGTCGGCCAGCACGCTGTGCTCGGCGACGCCGGTCAGGCCGAGGCCGTGCAGGGTGACCTCCAGCGGCAGCGGAGCGTTCCGGCTGCGGTTGACGGCGAAGACGGTGACGGCGCCGGAGGTCTCGTCGCGGACGGCGGTGGCGTGCAGGAGGTCCACCTCGCCGTACTGGCGGGTGGTGTGGCGGGGGCTGTCGGGGCGCACGTCGAGGACGGTGCCGCGGCCGTGGCGGGACGCCTGGGCGAAGGGATGGAAGGTCGTCTGCCGCCAGGCGGGTCCGCCGGGCTCGGTGAGGATGGGGGCGATGACGTTGACCAGCTGGGCGAGGCAGGCCACCTTGACGCGGTCGGCGTGCCGCAGCAGGGCGATGAGCAGCGAGCCGAGGACGACGGCGTCGGTGACGGTGTAGTGGTCCTCCAGGAGGCGGGGGGCCTCGGCCCAGTCCTCGGGGGGCGTGACGGGAGAGCGGCCGGAGCGCATGTACCAGACGTTCCACTCGTCGAAGGAGAGGTTGATCCGCTTCTTCGACTTCAGGCGAGCGCCGACGTGGTCGCAGGTGGCCGCGACGTTCTCGATGAAGGATTCGGTGTCCACCGCCGAGGCGAGGAAGGAGTCGCGGTCGCCGTCGAGTTCCTCGTAGTAGGCGTGCAGGGAGATGTGGTCGACCAGGTCGTAGCACTCCTGCAGGACGGTGGCCTCCCAGGCGGCGAAGGTCTCCATCGACTGGCCGGAGCTGCCGCAGGCGACGAGTTCGAGGTCCGGGTCGATCTGGCGCATGGCGCGGGCGGTCTCGGCGGCCAGCCTGCCGTATTCGGCGGCGGTCTTGTGGCCGGTCTGCCAGGGGCCGTCCATCTCGTTGCCCAGGCACCACAGGCGGATGTTGTAGGGGTCCTGGACGCCGTGCGCGATGCGGCGGTCGGACAGTTCGGTGCCGCCGGGGTGGTTGGCGTACTCCAGGAGTTCGAGGGCCTCGGCGACGCCGCGGGTGCCGAGGTTGAGGGCCATCATCGGTTCGCCGCCGGCCTTGCGGACGAAGCCGGCGAACTCGGCGAGGCCGAACTGGTTGGTCTCGGTGGAGCGCCAGGCCGGGTCGAGGCGGCGGGGGCGCCGCTCCTGGGGGCCGACGCCGTCCTCCCACTTGTAGCCGGAGACGAAGTTGCCGCCCGGGTAGCGGATGGCGGTGACGCCGAGTTCGCGGACGAGTTCGAGGACATCGGTGCGCAGCCCGTCGGCGTCCGCGGAGGGGTGGCCGGGCTCATAGATGCCGGTGTAGACGCAGCGGCCGAGGTGTTCGACGAAGGACCCGAACAGGCGCGGATCGACCTCGGAGACCGCGAAGGCGGGGTCGAGCGTGAAGCGGGCGGTGGGCTGGGGGCTCATGGGGTCCTCCGGGGTCCGTTCCGGCGTGCGGGCGTCCGGTGCCGTGGTGCACCCAGGGGCAGGCGTTCGGTATGTCGTACGGCGATCGGAAGGCCGGACAGAATGTAGGCCGGTCGGCACACCGTGGTCAACGGTGCGCCGGCCGGCCCGTCGCCGTGCCGCCGCCGGGCGGAAGGCGCGGTCAGGCCACCGAGAGGACCACCTCGATGTTGCCCCGGGTGGCCCGGGAGTACGGGCAGACCTGGTTCGCCTTCTCGACCAGCTCGCGGGCCTCGTCCTTGTCCAGGCTGGGGACCCGGGCGACGATCTCCACCCGCAGCTCGTACATCCCGTCGTCGGTGCGGCCCAGTCCCACGCTCGCGGTGACGGTGGAGCCGGAGATGTCCTTCTTCTCCATCCGGGCCACCACGCCCATGGCGCTCTGGAAGCAGGAGCTGAAGCCGGCGGCGAACAGCTGCTCGGGGTTGGTGCCGGCGCCGCTGCCGCCGAGCTCCGGCGGGGCGTTGGCGATCAGGTCCAGGTGGCCGTCGTCGCTCATCACGCGGCCGTCCCGGCCGTTCTCGGCGGTGGCGGACGCGGTGTACAGCACCTGGTCGGGCTTCATGAACACGGCAGAGTCCTCTCATGGATGGGCTGGGGGCGCGGCCCGGCCCGCCGTCCGCTTCCATCGTGGCGCGGTTCACCCGGGACGGCACGCCGGGGGCGTGGGCGAGCGGGGCCGGTCCGGGTCCCGCGCGGCCGGTCAGTCGCCGAGCGAGACGATCATCTTTCCGGTGTTCTCGCCGCGCAGCATTCCGAGGAAGGCGTCCACCGCGTTCTCGATGCCGGGCACCACCGTCTCGCGGTAGCGGAGGTCGCCGGAGCGGATCCAGCCCGACACCTCCTCGACGAACCGCGGGCGCAGCGCGGAGTGGTCGCTGACCAGCAGGCCCTGGATGCGCAGCCGCTTGCCGATCACCATGGCCAGGTTGCGCGGCGCGGCGGGCGGTTCGGTGGCGTTGTACTGGGCGATCATGCCGCAGACCGCGATGCGCCCGTGCACCCGCAGGGAGGAGATGGCGGCCTCCAGGTGGTCGCCGCCCACATTGTCGAAGTAGACGTCGATGCCGTCGGGGGCGGCCTCGCGCAGCTGCTCGCCGACCGGTGCGTCCTTGTAGTTGAAGGCGGCGTCGAAGCCCTGCTCCTCGACCAGCGTCCGCACCTTCTGCGCGGAGCCGGCGCTGCCGATGACCCGGGAGGCGCCCTTGAGGCGGGCGATCTGTCCGGCCATGCTGCCGACCGCACCGGCGGCCCCGGAGACGAAGACGGCGTCGCCCTCCCGGAAGGCGGCGGACTCCAGCAGCCCGGCATAGGCGGTCAGGCCGGGCATGCCGAGCACGCCCAGGTAGGTACTGAGCGGTGCCTGCTCCGCGGAGACGGGGGTGGCGTGGCGGGCGTGCAGGGTCGCGAACTCGCGCCAGCCCAGGGAGTGCAGCACGTGGTCGCCGGGTTCGAAACCCTCGGCGCGGGACTCCAGCACCACTCCGACCGCGCCGCCGTCCATCGGCTTGTCCAGCTCGAAAGGCGGGACGTAGGACTTCACGTCGTTCATCCGGCCGCGCATGTACGGGTCCACGGACAGGTGCAGGTTGCGCACCACCAGTTGTCCGTCGCCGGGCGGGCGGACCGGCTCCTCACGCAGAGCGAAGTCGTCCGGGGACGGCCACCCCTGGGGACGGGCCGTCAGATGCCAGGCGCGTCCGGCCTCGGGCAGGGACATGGAACCTCCAAAACTTCAACTGATAAAATAACTCTGCGGTCAGTTGTTTCAGGTTGTCAACTATTCCGAGGACGCCGGAAATGCCGCGCCGCACGACACGACAGACAAATATCCCGAAACCCCACAGGCCGATGGTGTTTGCTGGTCCCGGCGTGGGGCAGGCGCACTCGGCCGATGGCTACGTCAAGGAGGCTTCATGTCGACTGCGCTGTTCGTGACTCTGGTGATCGCGGTGTGGGTCGCCGCCGGAGTCACGGCCGTGGTGGTCTTCCTGGGCCGAAGCGGCTACCGGGACTGGCACTGGTACCTCGTCGGCGCCATTCTCGGCCCGATCTTCGTCCCGATCGCTGCCGAGCGGGCCCGTAAGGACTCCCGGACGCTGGAGCGCACGGTGACCGGGAAGGGCGAGACCAGCGGCAACGGGCTCACCGTCCTGGTGGCCTCCGACGGCTCCCCCGAGGCCGACCAGGCCGTCCGGGACGCCATCCGGCTGACCGCGGGCCGTCCGGGCCGTCTCATCCTGGCCAGCGTGGTCGACGCGGAGGCGGGCAAGGCCGAGGAGGACAAGGAGGCCGCCCGCGCCCTGCTGGCCGAGCGCGCCGAGTGGGTGGCCGACGGCGGCCCCACGCCGATCATCGAGATCGGCTCCGGCAAGCCCTCGACGGTCCTGCTCGACTTCGCCGAGTCCGAGAACGCGGACTTCATCGTGGCGGGCCGCCGCGGCAAGGGGCTGTCCCGCCGGCTGCTCGGCAGCGTCGCCGACGAGCTGGTCAAGCGCTCCCCCCGGCCGGTGCTGCTGGCCTCCCCGCCCGTCGCCGACCAGCGCTGACGGGGCCGCCCGTGGTACTGGTCGTCGCGCTGGCCGCGCTGCTCGCCCTGGCCGCCTGCGTTCCCCTGTTCGACCGCGGGCTGGGCCGCAACACCGGGTACCCGCTGGCCGCGGGGTTCGTCGGCATCGGACTGCTGCTGACGTGGCCCGCGCCGTGGGGCGAGGACGCGGAGATCGTCTCCGTCTCCTGGTCCTGGCTGCCGTCCCTCGGGATCTCCGCCACCCTCCGCCTGGACGGGCTGGGGGCGCTGTTCGCCCTCCTGGTGCTGGGGGTCGGTGCGCTGATCATGGCGTACTGCCCCCGGTACCTGAAGGAGAAGGGCAACCACGCCACCGTCTACAGCCTGCTCACCCTCTTCGCCGCGGCGATGCTGGGCCTGGTCATGGCCGCCGACGTGGTGCTGCTGCTGGTGTTCTGGGAACTGACCACCATCTGCTCGTTCTTCCTCATCGCCTCGGCCGGGCCCAAGGCGGTCAAGCCGGCCGTGAAGGCGTTCCTGGTCACGGCCGCGGGCGGCCTGGCGCTGCTGGCCGCGGTCGTGATGCTGGCCGTGACGGCCGGCACCACCGACCTGACCGCGATACTGGCCGCCCCCGAGGTGGTGCTCGCCTCGCCGCTGGCCTGGCCGATCGGCGCGCTGATCGTCTTCGCCGCTTTCACCAAGTCGGCCCAGTTCCCCTTCCACTCGTGGCTGCCGGGCGCCATGGCCGCCATCACCCCGGTCAGCGCCTACCTGCACGCCGCGACGATGGTGAAGGCCGGCATCTACCTGCTCATGCGGTTCTCGCCGATGTTCTCCGCGCAGACCGCGTGGCAGGCGACGCTGGTCACCGTCGGCCTGTTCAGCGCCGTGTTCGGCGCGGTGTGGGCGCTGCGCCAGCACGACCTGAAGCTGCTGCTCGCCTACTCCACGGTGAGCCAGCTCGGACTGCTGGTCGCGGCCATCGGCGTGGGGACGGCCACCGCGCTGTCCGCGGCGATCCTCCACACCTTCGCCCACGCCCTGTTCAAGGCGACCTTGTTCATGCTGGTCGGCGTCATCGACCGGGAGGCGGGAAGCCGGGACATCCGCGAGCTGTCGGGACTGCGGCGCGTCATGCCGGCCACCGCCATGATGACCGGGCTGGCCGGCCTGTCCATGGCCGGTGTCCCGCCACTGCTGGGCTTCGTGAGCAAGGAGTACCTCTTCCAGGGCTTCCTGGGCATGGACGTCACCCCCTGGGCCGGCCCGCTGGCCACCACGGTCGCCGTCGGCGCGTCGGCGCTGACCTTCGCCTACGGCATGCGGATCTTCTACGGCGCGTTCGGCGGGCCCACCGTCCAGCGCGGCCTGTACGAGCCGGCCTTCCTCTTCCTCGCCCCGGCCGCCGTCTCCGCGGTCGCAGGGCTGGCGCTGGGCCCGGGCGTCCCGGCGCTGAACGGGGTGGTGGGCCCGGCGGTGCTGGCCGTGCAGCCGACCGCGTACATGCCGCACTTCGAGCTGTGGCACGGCTTCGCCCCCGAGCTGTGGATGTCCGTGGCGACCATCGCCATCGGCATGGCCCTGTTCCTGTCCCAGGCCCGGGTCGAGGAGGTGTTCCGGCTCCTGCCGCGCTCCCGGCCGGTGTTCGACAAGGGCTACGACGGGCTGCTGCGGCTGGGCGCCGCCGTCGGCAGGCCCGACCGCAGCGACATCACCGGGTCCTATCTGGTGCGCCCGGTGGCCGCACTGGTCCTGCTGGCCGGCGTCGGCGCCGTCGCCCTGTACGGTCACCCCGCCTCCGGACCGGAGACGGTCACGCCGCTGGACTGGCCGGTGCTGCTGGTGCTGGCCGTCGTCGTCGCCGGCGCCATGCTGACCGGGTCGGCGCTGGCCGCGCTCGCCCTGCTCGGCCTGACCGGCCTGGTGCTGACCGTGTGGTTCATGCTGGCCGGCGCCCCGGACGTGGCGATGACGCTGCTGCTGGTGGAGGTGCTGACCGCGGTCGCCGCCGTGCTCGTCCTGACCCGGCTGCCCGCGCGGTTCCGGCGGCCCCGCCCGTTCCGTGCGGCGGGTGCCGGATTCCTGGCGCTGGCCGCCGGGGCCGGGGCGGCCGGGGCGACGCTGCTGTTCACCGGCGACCGCGACATCTCCCCGGTGGGCGCGTACTTCCTGCGGGAGGCCGAGGAGGACACCGGCGGCCGCAACGTCGTCAACACCATCCTGGTGGACTTCCGCGGCCTGGACACCCTCGGTGAGGCCGTGGTCCTGGGAACCGTGGCGCTCGGTCTGCTCACCCTGCTCGGGGCGCGCAACGCGCCGGGCACCGGACGTCCGCTGGCCCCGGTCGACGGGCTGATCCTGCAGATGACCAACCGGATGCTGGTCCCGGCGATGCTGCTGCTGTCCGCCTACCTCTTCGCCCGCGGCCACTACCAGCCCGGTGGCGGCTTCATCTCCGCGCTGGTGGCCGGCGCCGTCATCGCCTACGGCTATCTCGCCTACGGCCGGGTGCCCGGGAGCCGTTCGCGGTGGCTGCGGCCGACCCCGCTGGTGATCGCGGGCACCGTGCTCAGCGTCGGCGTGGCACTGTCCTCGACGTTCGTGGGGGACGCGTTCTTCGCCCCGCAGAAGACCACTCTCCAGCTGCCCGGTGACGTGTCGCTGTCGCTCACCACCTCCCTCATCTTCGACCTGGGCGTCTACCTGTTCGTCACCGGCCTGGTACTGGCCGCGATCGACCGGCTGGGCGACGGCCTGCCCGCCGACGCCGTCCCGCCGCCGTCCACTCCCCCGCCGGCGCCGCCTCCCTCCCCGCCCACCGCACCGGCCCCGGCCCCGCCCGGGCAGCCCGCGAAGGGAGGAACGCCATGACCGCTGCCATCGCCGTAGGGATACTCGTCGCCGGCGGGGTCTACCTGATCCTGCAGGCCGAACTGCTGCGGGTCACCGTCGGTTTCGTGCTGCTCGGTCACGCGGTGAACGTGCTCTTCGTCGCCGCCGGCGGCATGGAGCGCCGCGGGGTGCCGCTCATCGGGCAGTCCGATCCGCAGGAGGCGGCCGACCCGCTGCCCCAGGCGTTCGTCCTGACCGCCATCGTCATCACCTTCGGCATCACGGTGTACCTGTTCGGGCTGCTGCGCGCCGAGGGCGGGGACGCCGGGAAACCCGACACGGGCACGTCCGGCGCCGGGAAGCACCCCCCGGCCGACCGGTCACCGGGCGCCCCGGGGCCCTCCGGCAGCGAGGACACGGCCGCCGACGGCGGCGAGCCCGCGGAAGCCGCCGGACAGGTGCGGGAGCGGCCCGGGCCGCGGGACCGCGAGGCGGAGGACGACGAGGCGCCGCGGACCGGACGGCCCTCGACCGACGGGCAGGGGGAGGCACGATGACCGGAACAGTGCTCGCACTGCCGGTGGCGCTCCCGCTGCTGGCGTCCGGGCTGGCCATGGCCGCCACCCGCCACCCGCTGCTGCGCCGGGCGCTCACGCTGGGCGTGAGCGCCGCCGTGCTGGCGCTGGGCGTCGCGCTGCTGGTCCACACCTCGGACGGCTCGGTGCTCAGCCATCAGCTGGGCGGCTGGCTGCCGGGGGTGGCCATCGTGTTCGCCGCCGATACGCTCGGCGCGCTGATGCTGACGGCCACCGCACTGCTGGTGGTGGTCTGCCTCGCCTTCGCCGCGGCCGCCGGGGACGACCGGCACCCGCTGTTCGGCTCGCTCGCGCTGATCCTCTCGGCCGGCGTCTACGGCGCCCTGCTGACGGCGGACCTGTTCAACCTGTTCGTCCTCATCGAAGTCATGCTGGTGCCCTCCTACGTACTGCTGACCCTCACCGGCGGCCGGCAGCGGGTGGCAGCGGGCCGCATCTACCTGACGTACAACCTGCTCGCCTCGACGGTGTTCCTGGGCGGGCTGGCGATGCTGTACGGGGTGACGGGCACGGTCAATCTCGGCGAACTGGCCGGAGCCGCACAGGACTCCCCCCGGGTGGCGCTGGCCGGGGCCGTGATCCTGCTGGCCATGGCCGCCAAGGCCTCGGTGGTCCCGCTGCACGGCTGGCTGCCGCGCACCTACCCCTTCGCCACCCCGGCCGTCACCGCACTGTTCTCCGGGCTGCTGACCAAGGTCGGCCTGTACGTGATCATCCGGGTGTACGCGGTGGTGTACGAGGGCGAGGGCGCGTATCTGTGGCTGCTGCTGGCCGCCGCCTGGCTCACCATGGTGGTCGGCGTGCTCGGGGCCGTCGGCCAGCAGGCCATGCGGGAGATCCTGACGTTCCACATGGTCAGCCAGGTCGGCTACATCCTCCTCGGGCTGGCGCTGTTCAGCGCCGCCGGGCTGACCGCCGCGATCTTCTACCTGGTGCAGTACGTGCTGGTGAAGGCGGCACTGCTGCTGTGCTCGGGGGCCGTGGAGACCGCCTACGGGACCGACCGGCTCGACCGGCTGGGCGGCCTGGCGGGCCGGGAGCCGCTGCTGACCGTGGCGTTCATCGTGGCGGCGCTGTCGCTGGCCGGGCTGCCGCCGCTGTCCGGCTTCGTGGCCAAGCTGTCCCTGATCCGGGCGGCGGTGCTGGAGGCCGACATCGTGTCGGTGACGATCGCGGTCTCCGTGAGCCTGCTGACCCTGCTGTCCATGATCAAGATCTGGTCGGGGGTGTTCGCCGGCCGGCTGTCCGTTCCCGCCCGGGAGGCGTGGACCCCGGCGGCGGCGGAGGGTGCGCCCGGGTCCGCCGGGGCCGCGGGGGCGTTCGGGACCGCGGGGTCCTTCGGCCCGCCCGAGGACCCCCGGACCCGCGTGGCGCTCGTGCTGCCGGCAGTGGTGCTGGCCGCCTTCTCACTGTGGCTCGGGGTCGGCGCGCAGCCGCTGCTGGAACTCGCCGAAACAGCCGCCGAGGGCCTGCTCGACACCTCGGCCTGGGTGGAGGCGGTGATGACGCCATGACGGACCTGCTGCGCCGCACGGCGGTACGGACCTGGCGGATCGTCTACTTCCTGGTGTTCTTCACCTTCCGCTTCGTCGAGTCCAACTTCGTCGTCGCCTGGGAGATCATCACCCCTGGCAGCCAACTGTCCCCGGCCATCGTCGAGTTGCCGCTGCGCTGCCGGACCCGGGCGGAGATGGCGGCAATGGCCAACCTGCTCAGCCTGACACCGGGCACACTGACACTGGAGCTGGACACCTCACCGCCCACCTTGTGGGTGCACGGTACGCATGCCCGCGATGTGTCCCGGTTCCGCGCCCAGTTGCGGCATCTGGAGACCCGGCTGCTGGACGCGATGCGGCCGGTGGACGCCCGGTGACCGGGCGGGGAGGCGACAGGTCCGAGCCCGCGCGCGCCGGCGCGCGGGACCGCTGGAGGAGGTCAGGATGGTGATTCTCGACGCCGCGCTGCTGGTGCTCGCCGCCTCGCTGCTGGTGGCGATCTTCCGCCTGCTGCACGGCCCGACGGAGGCCGACAAGGTGGTGGCGGTGGACTACGGGTTCGTGGTGTTCGTCGCTGCCGTCGCCCTGCTGTCCGCCCGGCTGGAGACCATGGCGCTGGTGGACCTGGTACTGATCGCCACCCTGCTGGGATTCCTCAGCACGGTGGCGCTGGCCCGCCGGGTGGAAAGGGGCGCGTCGTGAGCATGACGCAGCCGGCTTCCGACGTCCTGGTGGTCCTCGGGGTGGCACTGATCGCGGTGGCCGCGCTGGGGCTGATCCGCCTGCCCGACGCCTTCAACAGGATCAACGCGGTCGCCAAGGCCGCCAGCCTCGGCGTGGTACTGATCCTGCTCGGCGTGGCGCTGCGGGCACCGACCACCGGTGCCGTCGTCACCCTGATCCTGGCGGCCGTTCTCCAGCTCGCCACGGCCCCCATCGCCGGATACGCCGCGGGACGGGCGGCCCGCCGCTCCGGTGCCCCGCTGGTGGCCGGAACCCGCCAGGAGGGAACCCCCGGCCCGAAGGACGCGTCCTGATCCACTGGGCTCACGCTTCCGACACAGGAAGGGAAGGGCTGAACGAGATGGCCGCACACCCGCCACCCGACCCGCTGACCCGGGAGGTCGTGGACCTGATCGGTGCCGTCGTGGCGCGCTACCACGCGGAGTACGACGAGGCGGCGGCCCGTTTCGGGCTGACCGGAGCACAGGCACGGGTGCTGGCCGTGCTGGCCCGCGACCCGACCCCGATGCGGGGCCTCGCCCATCAACTGCGCTGCGAGCCGTCCAATGTGACCGGCATCCTGGACCGGCTGGAGGCCCGGGGGCTGGCCGAGCGGCGCCCGGACCCGTCCGACCGCAGGGTGAAGGTCGCCTCGGCCACCGAGCTGGGCCTGCGGACCGCCGCGCGGCTGCGCGGTTCGCTGGACTTCGCCCGCGAGCCGCTGGCCGGGCTGAGCGTCGCCCAGCGCTCGGCGCTGCGCGATCTGCTGCGGCGGATGCTGGAGTCGCCGTCGTCCGAGCGCTGAGGCGGGCGCCGGTCCCGGTCCCGGTCCCGGTCCCGGTCCCGGTCCCGGTCCCCGGGAAGGGATCAGCCCGCGAAGGGCGGCTGGGCCAGGCCCCGGCCCGCACCGGGCAGCACCAGCACCGAGCCGGCCAGCGGCTCGCGCGCCGGATCGGTGCCCACCGAGGCGCTGGTGATGTACAGGTCGGTGAGGTCCGGGCCGCCGAAGGCGCAGGCGGTGGGGCGGGAGACCGGGACCCGTACGGTCCGGTCCAGCTCGCCGGCCGGCGTGTAGCGTCGGACCGCGCCGCCGTCCCAGAAGGCCACCCACACGCAGCCGTCGGCGTCCACGATCAGGCCGTCGGGCCAGCCGTCCCGCTCGCCGGTCTCCACCAGCGGGCGGCGGCCGGTCACGGTGCCGTCCCCGGTGACGGTGAAGACGTCGATCCGGCGGGTGGGGGTGTCGATGTAGTACATCAGGGACCCGTCCGGGCTCCAGCCGGTGCCGTTGCTGACCGTCACCTCCGGCAGCACCACGCTCACCGAGCCGTCGCCGGTGACGCGGCTGAGGGTGCCGCCGCCGGTGCGCTCGTCGTACCGCATCGTGCCGACCCACAGCGCCCCGTCGGGTGCGACGGCCGCGTCGTTCCCGCGCCGCCCGGGCACCGGCTCGCGCGCCAGCCAGCGGAATGCGCCGTCCTCGTCGTACAGCCCGACGCCGTCCCGCAGGTTCACCACCAGGCCGCCGCCGCTGCGCGGCAGGGCCGCCCCCACGTGCTGCCCGGCGGACATCACCGAGCGGCGCCCCGTGGCGGGGTCCAGCCCGTGGATCCGGGAGGACAGGATGTCGACCCAGACCAGCCGCTGCCGCGCCGCGTCCCAGACCGGCCCCTCCCCCAGTTCGGCGCCTGCCCGGACCGCCGGCTCCAGGCCCTTCTCCTTACCGGTGTGCTCCGCCATGTGGCTGTGTCCTCCCGTTGTCAGGTGCCTGGTGCCCGCGGCCGGCCCGGTCAGCCCCGGCGCCGGTGTCCCAGCAGCTCCGACAGCCTCCCGGCGCCCTCCCGGGCCAGCCGGGCCAGCTCGTCCCGCCGCTCGTCGCTCCAGCGGATCATCGGCACCGAGATGCTCAGTGCCGCGACCACCCGGCCCGCCCGGTCCCTGACCGGGGCGGCCACGCAGCTCACGTCCGGGTTCGACTCGCGCTCCTCGACCGCGAACCCGCGCTCCCGGATCTCCGCCAGGGCTCGGCGCAGCCCGGCGGCGGAGGTGATCGAGTTCCCGGTCATGGCCACGAGCGTGCCGTCGTGCGGCAGCCGGGCGTCGAGTTCGTCCTCGGGCAGCGAGGCCAGCAGCATCTTGCCGACCGCCGTGCAGTGGGCGGGCAGCCGTCGTCCCGCGGCGGAGACCATGCGAACCGCGTGGGTGCTGTCCACCTTGGCGATGTAGATGACGTCGGTGTCCTCCAGGACCGCGACGTGCACCGTCTCGTCGCAGGTCTCGGCGACCTCGCGGGCCACCTGCTGGCCCTCGGCGGCCAGATCCAGGTTCTCGGCGTAGCGGCTGCCGAGCTGGTAGGTGCGCACCCCCAGCCGGTAGCGGCCGGGCTGTTCGGGGACCGGCACCAGGTAGGAGCGGGCGGCCAGGGTGGTGACGAGTTCGTGGACGGTGGTGCGCGGCAGCTGGAGCCGCCGGGTGATCTCGGGCGCGGAGAGCGTCCCGTCCCCTTCGAGGAAGAGCTCCAGTATGTCCAACGCCCGGCTCACCGCCGGTACGCGACGCCCCATGCCCGTGCCTCCGCAAGCGATGTCCGGCATTCCGGCCGGTCGCCGGAATACCGAACATACGCTATCGAGCGGGCCCGCGGCCCGGCAACGGCCGGGCACGGCGGCGAGGGGTCAGCGGCTGCTGCCCCACTCGTCGTTCATCGGGGTCTGCCGCCCCTGTACGGACCGGAGCCGTTCGACGACCGGCTCCGGGAGCCGCTCGCCCGCCCGGTCGGCGAACGCGCCCGCCGCCCGTCCGGCGGCCTGCCGTCCGGCCAGTGTCGCCGAGTCCATGGAGTTACGGACCGCCGGGTTCTTCCGGAACCGACGAGCCGCCTCCCGAAGCTGCTCGTACCGCTCCCGGCCGGCCCGCGCACCGAGCACGTAGCCCACTGCCGCTCCGGCGATGAACATGAGCTTCCGCATGGGACGCTCCCCTTCCCTGGGTGTTGCTGGGGGTCTCTCGGTGCGGGTACCCCGAACCGATTTCGGAGCACCCCCTCACATGCGCTAATGTATGGGTCGCAGCAAGGGAACGCCGCCGGTGGACCGGAGGCGGACCCGAGCGGAGCAGTCCCCTGTAGCTCAATCGGCAGAGCAGCCGGCTGTTAACCGGCAGGTTACTGGTTCGAATCCAGTCGGGGGAGCATCACTCGAAGGGCCCCGGAAGGGGCCCTTCGGCGTTCCGGGCGCATCACTGCCCGTCTTCCGGGAACCGTTCCCCCCGTGCCGGCAGTGCACGGCACCGTACGGGATCCCCCGGACCGGGCGGGAGATCGTATGAGCAGCTATGCTGCGGCATACGGCGCGCGCAGAAGTGCACGGCGCGCCGTCACGGGGCGGTAGCTCAGCCGGTTAGAGCAACGGACTCATAATCCGTCGGCCGTGGGTTCGAGTCCCACCCGCCCCACCAGTTGAACGGCTCGGCTACCCCTTCTGACCTGGCCATATGGAATCGGCCCCCGCTGCGGCGGGGGCCGTCTTCCGTTTCGGGGGGCGTCTGCTCNTCGCTCGAAGTGTTTCAGAGGTCGAGGAGGCAGAGGTCCAGCAGCGGGGGGAGGCGCAGGCACAGCAGCCCGCCGGGGCCGCCTGGTTGCGGGACATCGGGCGGGCTGGGGTCGGGGATGTCGGGCAGGCCGGGGAGATCTGGGAGTCCGGGCGGTGAGGGCGGGTTGGGGGTGGTGGGGTCCGGGGAGGGGGTGTCGGGCAGGCCGGGAAGCGGCACCGCCCAGCGAGATGCCCACGGATGAGGAGGGGTGACGTCGTGGTGATGCGAGCTTCACCGGCCCGCCGGTCCGCGGCGGGCCCGCTGGCGGGCGTGCTGCGGGACCTGGAGCGGCGTACTCGGGCCGTGGAGAGCCACCGGCCCACGGCCGGGCCCGGTGTGGGCGACGGGCCGGTGGGGGCCGTGTGGTGACCGGCCGGGACGGGCGGGCGGTGTGGTCTTGGCCCGGGCCGCTGCCGAGAGTGCCGGCGGTGTCCGCTACTCCTGCCGGGGGCCGGCCGGTGCTCGTGACGGTGGAGACCGTGGTGGTGGGGGCCGGGGGCACCGGGGGCACCGGCAACAACCCGGGCACCAGCGGAGGCAACTCCTCCTTCGGGGGGATGCTGATGGCCAACGGGGGCAGCGGCGGCACGGCGACGATGGCCAGCGGCACGTCGCTGGTGACCGGGAGCGGGAACGCGGCGCCGCTGGCGGGCACCGGCCAGCACGCGCAGGGCGGCGGCTGGGGCGGGTCCGCGCTGCGGCTGTCTGGTACGCAGGGCATGTCCGGGGCCGGAGGTGAGTCCCGGTTCGGGCACGGCGGCTACCCCCGCACCACAAACGGGGAGGGCACGCGGCCTCGTGGCCGTGGGGGCGGCGCCGGTGGGGCGCTGTCCATCAACGGGTCGCCGCAGAACGGCGCCGCGGGGGGCGACGGCGTGGTGGTCGTGGAACTGTTCGGCTGAGCGGTCAGCGGGCCGGGGGCGCGGGGCACCCGGTCCCCTGGCACAGCAGCAGGAGCTGCTCGGCGTAGCGGCCTCCTGTCGGGTACCCCCACACCACATCTGACGGAGTCCGCAACGACACCTCGGCCCACTCCAGTTTCGTGTCGGCAGGCATGTCCCCTTCTCGCATCGGGTGTTCCTCCAGGCGCTGCGCGAGCCAGGTGAGGCCGTCCTCCGGTGTGGTGACCGTCGTCTTGATCTCGCGGGCTGACTGGGCCAGGAGCGTGCGGTAGGTGTAGGCCGGCGGGTGCTCGTGGCGGAGGTAGGAGTAGCCGTGCCAGTGGGGCGTGTCCATCAACGGGTCTCCGGGTGTGGCGGTGGCGGTATGAGGGGCTGGCCCTGGCGGTGGAAGGGGGCCAGCCGTCCAGACGTCAGCAGCCTAGCCATGAACGGGCCCCGGGGTGCAGTGCGAAAGGCTGCCCCCGCCCAACGGGGCGGGGGCCAGAGGTCTGGACGTCTACAGTGCGGCTGTCAGTAGGGGCGGCCGTCGTCAGCGTCGCCGGGGGTCCGGCCGGGGGGTGTCGGGGCGTCGGTGTCGGTGTCGTCCTCGTCGGGCCGTTCGGAGAGCGTTCCTGGTGCTGGTGCCATCGTGCCCTTCCTTCCTGGCTGTTCGGCTCCTACGGCGTTTCCGGAGGGGCCGTGGTGCTACCCGGTGTGCACGGCTGTGCCATCCGGGTGATTGGCGCCCGCTCCGAGCAGCGGGTGTGTGCCGCCGCGGCTCGGAGCGGGGGTGTGGCGCGACCCTTACCCTGCGGTCGCCTGGGGGTGTCCGGGCCCCGCGTGTCGAGGAACAGGGCCCGGACGGCCCGCTTCCGCCGCTGCCCCCGAGACCGGGGATGTGGCAGCCCCTTCTTGGTGGTCCGGGGATTCCGAGAGTGCGGCGGGGCGGGAGCATCAGCGTGTGCTGTGGAGTTCGGCGACGGCTTGGTGGTGCAGGCGGTCGATGCAGTCCGCGCAGGCGAACAGCTTGGTGTCGATCAGCCCATAGGGACCGTTGAAGCGGGCCGGGCCGATCCAGCGCACCTCCACGGCGGTGCGCTGGCAGCCCATCCAGCAGGCGCCCGTGGTCCAGCCCAGGGCGCCTCGGTAGTCAGCTGGTGAGGCGGTGGCCGTCATGTCAGGGCGCCGTCCGGGTGGTGTACGGGGGGTCTCCGTCCGGGCGTCGTACCGGGTGGCCGTGGGGCAGCCGCCACACCTTGGCGAGGCCTTGCCGTGCGGGCAGGCGCTCTATGGGTCGGCGTCGGTCCGGGTGCTCCAGTTGCCGGCCTCTGCCGAGCGTCGCGGCGTGCTCGGCGGTCCATCCGCGTACGGCGCCGTTCCACCAGTAGCCGACGGAGGGGGCTGTGATCTCGACCCACCAGCGGCGGGCGTCGAGCTGCCGCATGGTGCGGTAGACGCCTGCCATGTCCCGGCACAGCATGGCCAGGCGGCGTGTGCGGACTGCCTGGAGGGCCAGGACTGCCTGAGCGGGCGGGTGGGCCAGCTGTACCTCGGCTAGTTGCAGAAGGTCTGAGGCCCTTTTGCGTTCGAGGGCTCTGGCCGGTCCGAGGACGGACAGGGCGGCGGTTTCCCGGACCAGGGCCCGCGTGTGGGCCCGCAGTTCCGTGGTGGTTTTGGTGATGGCGGCCTGGTTGGCGAGGACGGTGCGGGAGGCCTGTGGGCCGAGGGCCTGCGTGGTGAGGCGATGGATTTCCCGCAGGTTGACGGCGGGGAACAGCAGCTGACTCATCGGCCGGCCCCCTGCTTGCCGGTCTTGCGGCAGGTATGGCCCTCGCCGCGCTGGGTCAGGTCTCCGCACTGGCCGCAGCGGAGCAGGGCCTTCACCGGGCCCGGGCGCAGCGGCTTCGGGGCGGGCGGCTTCTGGCTGTCGGGTTGGCTGACGGGGGTCGTCATGGGCGGTCCGTGGTGATGGTGGTGAGAAAGGCGCTGTGCCGGCGCAGCCAGACCTGGCGGCATGGTGCTCTTCGGGTGTGCACCAGGGCCGGTGGTCGGTGAGGACGCCGTGGGCCTGGCCGGTGGTGATGAGCTCGCGGATGCGGGGCCATCCGGCCCGTGCGGAGAGGGGCGTATGGAGGGCGGCGTCGTCGGCGATCTCGGCTGTGATGGCCCAGTCCCGTGCGGTGGCGTGCTCGCGCAGCTCTGCGAAGGCGAGCAGCGCAGGACGGTCGGGGTGTGGGCAGGCGTAGAGCACGACGGCGGCTCGTTGGTGGCCGCTGGAGGCATCGGCAAGTGCGCGCCGACGCTGGATCTGTCCCCGCGTTCGGATCATGCGGGTAACTGTCCCGGTACTGCCCGTGGTGTTGAAGCGCCGAGGTGGACGGCTCCCAACAGTAGGGATTCCGGGAGTCGTCCGTTCCGTACCAGTCAGGCGACCGTGCGATTACTCACAGTGCGGTCTTGGGGGTTGCCGGGAGGAATCCGCCTTCCACGCCGGGGCGGACTCCGATCAGGTCGGCGACCCGCCGCAGCCGCCCGGTGGAGGCCCGGCCGACCTTCTGCACGATGACCCCGGGCAGCGCCTGGTGCCGGGCCCACTGCGGCGCTGCCGTCAGCGTCTCTTCCAGCGTGTCCAGCGCGGCGTCGTACATCTTGGCGTCGGCCTGAGCCATGGCGACGTCGAGCCCGTACCGGTTGCGCGCGGCATCGGACAGCGTGCCCAGTTGCCCTCGCCCCACCGACCCGGCCAGCTTCAACGCCTTGCCCACGCGGCCGATGGTCACGTTCACGCCGACCGCCTGCGCGACAGCGGTCACCGGCCCGAACCGGGCGCCGTGGAAATCGTGCTCGACGCCGAGCCGGGCGCCGACCGCGTGGACCTGGGACAGGTAGTCCCCTGCCCGGTCCTCGTCCTCCATCCGGGCGGCATTGACCGCGCAGTGCGTCAGCAGGTTTCCGTACACGGTGAGACGTTCCGCGGAGGCATCGGAGTAGCGCGGCTCCACCGTTGCGGCGGCCTGCTCACACAGCTCCAGAGCTTCCCGGAGTCGTCCGTCGCGCAGGTACACCCATGACCGTGCGGAGGTCACCCGGGCCAGGCGCAGGGGCTCGTCTGCCCGCTGTGCGGCGCTTCGGGAGTGCCCGACCGCCGCGTAGGCCAGATCGCGGGCCCCGAGGAGGTTCGCGGTGCACGCGGCGATCTGGTAGGCGTCCGACAGGTAGCCGGCGGCGGCCAGCCGGCTGTCGCCGGTCATCGCGCTGACGGTCACCGCGGCGTCCACCAGCAGCGGCCCAAGGACGCCGACCAGCCGCTGGTAGTCCCCGGACCAGTACAGGTCCCACGCGACCCGCGTTGCCTCGCCGAGGTCGGCGATGGGCACCGGCTCGGCGCCCTCGGGCAGGTACCCGCTGGCGGTGTCGTGCACGGTGGTGGACAGCAGGCGGAGGGCGGTGCGGTCGTCACGGACCATGGCCCGGCGCGGTGCCTGCTGACCCAGGATCACGCTGGTGTCCACGGACAGCGCCGAGGCGATCTTGAGCAGGGTCGGCAGGGACAACGCCCGGTCCTGCTCGGCCTTCTGAATCGTCACGACGGACAGCCCGGTCATCTCGGCGAGGTCGGTCTGACGGAGGTCTGCCCCCCGAAGGATCTTGATGCGCTCGCCGTTACTGTAGTCAGACCACTGCGGCATAATCACTCCTAGTCGTCTCCAGGTGACACTAGGGAAGGTACTCCCGGCAGACCTCGGGAGAACAGCGAACGGCCCCCGCCTCTCTCGGACGGGGGCCGTTCGCTGTGTGGCCCTGGCATGACCGGCACGTCCTTGCGTGGCGCGGGTGCGCCGGGAAGACCTGCCGTTCATCCCCCTGCAGGGGCAAGCTCTTTCGGGGCGCTGGGCTCCGGGGTGATCTACATAACGGGGGAGCGGAGCGGGAACGGAACGGGAACCGTCCGGGTGAGGCTGCTGCCGACAGAACCGGACGGACGGCGGCACGGCCCGTGCAGGGCCTGCCTCCTGCCGGCGCCGTCCGCTCACCCCGGTCCACCCGGAGGAAGGGATCCTCATGGCCACACGCCCGCCGGTCGCCGACAGCCTGCAGGACCTCATCGGTGAGACTCCCCTGCTACGGCTCCGCCTGCCGGGTGCCCGCCCCGGCACCACGGTGCTGGCCAAACTCGAAGCGGCGAACCCGCTGTCCAGCGTCAAGGACCGGACAGCGCTGTGGATGCTGCGGGCCGCCATGCGGTGCGGTGCGCTGCCGCCGGCCGGTGGCACCGTCGTGGAGGCGACCTCCGGTAACACCGGCATCGCGCTGGCCGCTCTCTCGGCCTCTCTGGGGCACCGCTGCATCATCGTGCTCGCGGACAACGCCACGCCCGAGCGGATCGCGCTGCTGCGCGCGCTGGGTGCGGAGATCGTGTTCACTCCGGGAGCGGAGGGCACCCGGGGTGCCATCGAGGAGGCGGAGCGCGTCCATCTGCGGACCCCCGGTTCATGGTTCGCCCGTCAGCACGAGAACGACGACAACGTGCGCGCCCACCGGGAGAGCACCGGCCCGGAGATCTGGCGGGCGACAGGCGGCCGGATCGACACGCTGGTGTGCGGGGTCGGTACCGGCGGCACGCTGACCGGCATCGCGCAGTACCTGCGGAAGCAGGCGCCCGGCATCCGGATCGTGGCGGTGGAACCGGCCGACTCCCCCGTGCTGTCCCAGGGCATCGGCGGACAGCACCGCATCCCCGGCCTGAACGGTGGCTTCGTCGCCGGGACCACCGACGTCTCGCTGATCGACCAAGTGATCACCGTCAGCAACGGGCACGCGCTGAACGCCGCGCGTGCCGTCGCCCGGCGGCACGGAATACTGGCCGGCATCTCGGCGGGCGCGGCAGCACACGCCTGCACCCGGCTGGCGGCGCAGCCCGAGTACGCCGGCCGGACCATCGTCACTCTCTTCCCGGACTCCGGTGAGCGGTATCTGTCGATGTGGGACACACCGGCCGAGGAGGACGCCGCGCCCGTTCCGGCAGTCCCGGCGGAGGCCGGGGCCGTATGAGATTCCGGGACCTGCACCCGAACATCAAGCTGCGGCTGGCCGTAGGTTTCGTACAGCGGTTTCTCGGTGTGATGCTGATGCCGCTGATGGTGATCCATTTGGCCGCGTCGTACGGGGCCGCGGTGGCGGGTGTACTGATACTGGTCGTCGCAGCGGCCGGGATCGGGAGCGCCTTCCTGGGCGGGCATCTGGCCGACATCCACGGCCGCCGGCCGTTGATGCTGTGGGGCGAGGCGGGTTCCGCAGTGACCTTCGCGGGGCTGGCGGTGGCCAACTCCCCCTGGTGGGAGTCGGGTCCGCTGACATTCGCACTGTTCCTGCTGAACGTCTGTCTGTCCAACATGGCCCAGCCGGCAGCGGACGCCATGGTCATCGATGTCTCCTCGCCGGAGAACCGGCCGCTGGTGTACACGGTCAACTACTGGACGATCAACATCGCTTTCACGCTCGGCGCGCTGGTCGGGGGGTTCCTCTATCACGGCCACTTCACCGAACTGCTGCTCGGCGGGGCCGTGCTCTCCGTCGGGACGACACTGGTGATCCGCGCCCGCCTCTCGGAAACCGCACCGAACCGCACCGGACGCTCTTCCCCGGGGCCCGGGCCGAAGGCGGCAGCCGGTGGAACGGGCGTGTTGGGGATGTTCCGCGGCTATCTCGCGGTGGCCCGGGACCGGGCCTTCTTCCGGCTGCTGCTCGCGGCTGTGCTGACGAGGTCGATCGAGGTGCAGATCGGCTACTACATCGCGGTACGGCTGGCCGAGGAGTTCCCCGAGCAGGTACTGGTCTCGTTCGGCGACTGGGCGCCCCTCGTCAACGGGGTGGAGATGCTGGGCATCCTGCGCGCGGTCAACACCGCTCTGGTGGTCGCGCTGGCCCTGGTCGCCGGTTCCCTGCTGCGACGCTGTCCGGCCCGTCTGCGCCTGTACGCGGGACTCGCCGCGTTCACCGGTGGTTACATGGTGTGGGCGGTCAGCAACACCGGCTGGGTGCTCATCGCCGCGGCCGTGCTGCTCACCATCGGGGAGATCGCCAACGTCCCGGTGAAGCAGACCCTGCTGGCGGACCTGGTCGACCCCGGCGCCCGCACCAAGTACCTGGCCGCCTACAGCCTCAATGCCCGGATCGGTCTGCTGATCGGCGCGGCCTGCGTCACCATCGGCACCTACGTCCCGCCCGCCGGCATGGCCGCCGGTTACGCGGCGTGCGGACTGGGCGCCATCGTCCTCTACCGCTCGTTGTTCCGCATCCGGCACGAACGCCGGATTGACGGGGCCGAGAAACCGGCCGGCCCGGGGCCGGCCGCCGCCGCTGCCCGTTGACCGCCCTCCGCATCACCGCCACTTCCGGAAAGGAGACCGCCACATGCCGGACCTTCCGGCCGGCCGCCCGGCGAACAACCGGCTGCTGATGGTCATGCCCTATGAGCAGCTGGTCCGCAAGGCCGTCGCCGCGGGCTTCCGCGTGTGGTCCCTCTGGGACCCCGCTTTGCGCGGGCCCGCCTACCTGTCCCAGGTTGCCGAGCACTCCGAGGAACTGCTGCGGGCCGACTTCGGTGACGTCGCCGGACTCCGCGCACTGGTCGCGAAGACAGCCCGGGCCCACCGCGTCCACGCGGTACTCCACATGGGCAGCGAAGCCACGATGGTGCCGGTGGCCGCGGAGGCCGAACGGCTGGGCCTGGCCCTCAACCCGGCCTCCGCTCTGCGGCTGCTGAACGACAAGGCGGCCCTCCGCGAGACGCTGAACACCACCCCGGAGACCACCGTGGCGGCCCGGTGCGCCACCACGCCCGCCGACGTGCGCCGGGCCGTGGCCGGCCGGTCCCTGCCGGCCGTGGTCAAACCGACCGGATCCGCCGGCAGCCGGGGGGTGGCGCTGCTGCGCTCGGCCGCCGATCTGGACCGCTGGGAAGCCGCCGTCCGCCGGGAGGGCGTTCCTGGCCCGTACCTGGTCGAGGACTACCTGACCGGCCCGGAGTTCAGCGTGGAGACTCTCTCCTCCGGCGGGCGCCACCGCCTCATCGGCATCACCGCGAAACAGACCTCCGGCCCGCCCGGCTTCGTGGAGACCGGCCACTTCTTCCCGGCGCCGCTGTCCGAACCCGACAGGGCCGCCGTCCTCCGGGCCACGACCGACCTCCTGGACCGCTGCGGCTACCGCTTCGGCCCCGCCCACACCGAGGTCGTCCTCACCTCCCGCGGCCCTCGCGTCGTGGAGTCACAGGCCCGGCTCGGCGGCGACCGCATCCCGCTGCTGATCGCCACGGCCAGTGGTTTCGACATCGAACAGGCAGTCTTCGGCATCCTGTCCGACGGGCGGCTGCCCCGGCCTCCCGAGCCGCACCGCCACGCCGCGATCCGCTTCTTCCGCCTGCCTCCGGGCCGCCTCACCGGAACCGGCGACACCGGCGCCATACGCGCCCTGTCCCACGTGCACGCACTGCACTTCCCGCACGCTCCCGGCGGCCTGCTCCCACCGGTCACCAACTCCGCCACCCGCCACGGCTACGCCGTGGTGCACGCCGACACCCCGCAACAGGCCGTACGCCGGCTGGACGAGGTCGAATCCATGCTCGCCGCCTCGGTGGCGGAGACCGGCGGTCCCCGCCAGGAAGGAGCCGCCCGATGACCATCCCCGCACCGCAGGAGACCATCTCCCCACCCGGCACCCTGCTGCTGATCGGCGGAGTGGACGCCGTCATCGACCGCGCCGTGGACCTGGGACTGCGTGTCATCCTGATGCAGCACCCGGACAAGCTCACTCTTCGCCAGGCACGCCGCGCCGCCCTGACACTGGTGGCCGACTACACCGACTGGAGCACCGCCGAACCACTGGCACGTGCCGTCCACGCCGCCACCCCCTTCGGCACCGTGCTCTCCCTCACCGAAGGCGGCATGGAAACCGCGGCCAGGCTGAACGACGCCTTCCGCCTCGGCGGCGCGAGCCACACGGTCAGCCGCCGGCTGCGCGACAAGTGGCTGACCCGCTCCCGGATGGCCGAACTCAACTTGCCCGTACCGCCGTTCGCCCTGGTGACCGACCGGGCCTCACTGGCCGCCTTCGGGCAGCGTGCAGGTTATCCGTACGTGATCAAACCCACCGGCACCACCGCGGGCTACGGACTCATACGCGTCACCGGGCCGGCCGGTCTCGACGACGCCTGGACACAGGTACGCCGAATGCTCGGCAAACGGACCGACCGGGGCTCCACCCTTTTCACCGTGCGGGACTTCCTGATGGAAGGCTACGTGCCCGGCCCCGAGTACAGCGTGGAAGCGCTCAGCTTCGCCGGGCGCCACGTGGTCGTGGCCATCACCGAGAAACTCGTGGCCGACGAGCACTTCGCAGAACTCGGCCACGCCCTCCCCGCCCGGTTGCGGCCCGCCGGGGAGAAGGCGCTGACCGAGGCGGTCGGCACCTTCCTCGACGCCATGGACATCACCGACGGCGCCACCCACACCGAGCTCCGGCTCTCCCCCGCCGGCCCGGTCGTCATCGAATCCCACCACCGGGTCGGAGGCGGACACATCGGCGACCTCGTCCGTGAGGTCTACGGAACGGACCTGCTGACCGAGGCCATCGGCTGGGCCACTGGACGGCGTCCGGCCCTCCCGGGCCCTCCTCCGGCACGCGGTGCCGCCGGTGCCCGCTTCGTTGTCCGGAATCCGGGAGTGGTCACCACCGTCTCAGGGGTGGAGGAGACCGCCGCCCGCCCGGACGTGCTCTCGGCGGACGTCACGGTCCGGCCGGGCGACACCGTCCGCCCTCTGCGTGACAACTGGGACCGCCTCGGCTCGGTGGTCGTCCGCGCCCCGGACACCACGCAAGCGGTGGAACTGGCCCGGCAGCTGGCGGAAGAGGAGATCCGTGTGGGCATACGGCCGGCCGACGCCGTCGTTCCCCGGGGGAACACCGCTGCCGACGCCGGCGGGAGGGGAACTCCCGGGACCATCCGGACCGAGGACAGTCCTCCCCGGAAAGCCGTCGAGGGGACGGTGCGCGCGTGAGTGTGCTCATCCTGCACCGGGGCTCCTTCCGCGACAGCCCGTACCGGCGGTGGATGGAGGACTACGACGGTGACGCGGCAGTACTCGCGTCACAGGAACAGCTCAGCGTGCTCGGCGAGCGCCTGCCGCCGGCCACCGGGCGGTTCCGGCACGCCGAGGGAATCCCGGACTACGACCACGGCCCCCTCGTGGCCGAACGTGCCGCCCGGCTCATCGAACAGCACGGACTCCGGCGCGTCGTCGCCATCGGCGAAGTGGACATCGGGCGGGCGGCAGCCCTGCGTGAACGCTACGGCATGCCCGGGCAGCACAGTGCCGGCGCCGCCGTGTACCGGGACAAATGGCTGATGAAGAAGGCCGCCGAAGCCGTCGGCGTCCCGGTCGCCCGGCACGCCCTGGTGGCCGGACCGCGCGACGTGACCGACTACGCCGGACACGCCGGGTATCCCTTCGTCGTCAAACCCCGTCTCGGCGCGGGCTCGATCGGACTCGCGGTCCTGCGCGACCACGAGGACATGCTGCGCTTCCTGACAGCACGCGCGTCTGCCGGCGACTTCCGGACCACGGCGGGCGAAGCCGCCTGGCTCGCCGAACACTTCGTCGCCGGTTCGATGTACCACATCGACGGCATCGTGGCGGACGGCCGCGTCATCACCCTGTGGCCCTCCCACTACCGCTATGCGCTCTCCTCCTACGCCGAGGACCACTCCGGCCGCAAGGACGTGGCACTCGACCCCCACGACCGGCTCACCGGCCGGCTCACCGCCTTCGGGGAACGGGTGCTGGCAGCGCTCGGCGGGCCGTCCGGCTTCTCCTTCCACATCGAGGTCTTCCGCACCCCGCGCGACGAACTGATCCTCTGCGAGGCGGCCTGCCGGCCCGGCGGGGCGGGCATCCGCGACATGCACCGGGCGATGTTCGGGCTGGATCCGGCCGAGACGATGGTCCGCGCCCAGCTCGGCCTGCCCGCTCCCCGGGCCCGCGGCGACAGCGGACACGGGACGGGCGACGGCCGGCTGCTGCCCCGGCAGGTGGCCGGACAGCTGCTGTTCATGAAGAGGCCCGGCACGGTCCGCGAGCTCCCCGGCGAGGTCCCCGGACAGTTCCCCTGGGTGCTGCGCGGCCGGCTGTTCGCCGGCGTCGGTGACAGGCTCGGCGCTGCCGGGCACTCGGGCGACTTCCTGGCCTCCTACGTCCTCGCCGCGCCGGACGGCCACACCCTGGACCTGCGACTCGGCGAACTGGAAGCCTGGTGCACCGAGCGCCTCGGCATCCGCTGAGCACCCCATGCGGTACGGCGGGCCGGGCAGACGCTACGGCCTTCCCGGCCCGCGGAGTCCACGGATCAGATCACGCAGCAGCCCGGTGACCGCCTGCTGCACACCGCCGCCGAACGTGACCCGGGTGGCGCCCAGTTCGCCCAGCTCACGGGGGCGCGGCCCGGAGTCCGGCCCGGCCAGGGCGTTGAGCGGAGCGTCAAGGCCCGCGGCGAGCTCCGGCAGGTGCTCCGGCGGTGCCAGGATCGGGAAGACGCACTCCGCGCCCGCCCGCAGATACCGGCGGCCCCTGGACAGCGCGTCGGACACCGAGCCGTCGCCGAACAGAAAGGTGTCGACCCGGGCGTTGAGGAACAGCTGCCCGCCGGCCGCCTCGCTCAGGGCGGCCAGCCGGTCGGCGTGCCGTTCGGGCTCCAGCAGCCGCCCGCCCGGGGCGGAGTCCTCCAGGTTGCAGCCGGCCGCGCCGGCTTCCAGCAGCCGTTCCGCCAGTTCCCGCGGCGGAAGCCCGTAGCCGTTCTCGACATCCGCGGAGACCGGCACGTCCACCGCCCTGACGATGCGTGCCACGGCGGCGAACATCTCTGCGGGCGGGGTGTGTTCACCGTCCTCGTATCCCAGTGCGGCGGCTGTCGCGGCGCTGGACGTGGCCAGTGCGGGGAAACCGGCGTCGGCGAAGGCGCGTGCGCTCGCCGCGTCCCAGGGCGCGCCCAGGACCAGGGGATCGCCCGGTTCCCGTCCGTGATGCATCCTCCGGAACTCCTGGACATGTCCGACGTGCACGGCGGTTCCTCTCTGTGTCCTGATCACCGGTGTGCCGTCTGCCGAAGGACGCGGGGACGGCATGCGCTCCCGAGGGAGCGGAACCGCCCCGCGACCACGGGCAGCACCGCGACTGCGGCTGCTTCCGGAGCCGCGGCCCGTCAGCGGTACAGCTCGGCGAGCCTAGCGGCTAGTTCGAGCGACTGTGTGCCGTTCAGGCGCGGATCGCACAGGCTCTCGTAGCGGTGGCGCAGGTCCTCATCGGTCAGCCGTCCGCCACCGCCGACGCACTCCGTGACGGGGTCACCGGTGAGTTCGGCGTGCACTCCGCCGGGATGGGTGCCCATTTCGCGGTGGACCTCGAAGAACCCCGTCAGCTCGTCCAGCACGTCCGCCATCCGCCGGGTCTTGACGCCGCCGGAGGTGCTGACCGTGTTGCCGTGCATCGGGTCGCACAGCCACACCACCGGAGCGCCGGAGGCTCGTACCTTCTCCACCAGGCGCGGGAGACGCCGCCGGACCTTCCCGGCGCCCATCCGGACGATGAGCACCAGACGGCCGGGCTCACGCTCCGGGTCCAGCCGGTCGATGAGCGCCAGCACCTCGTCGGGCTCGGCACCGGGACCGAGCTTCACGCCGACCGGGTTGCGCACCCGGGCCGCGAACTCCACGTGTGCGCCGTCCGGCTGCCGGGTGCGTTCGCCGATCCACAGCAGATGGCCGGAGCCGGCGTAGCGGGCGCCGGTCACGCTGTCGGTGCGGACCAGTGTCGTCTCGTAGTCCAGCAGCAGCGCCTCATGGCTGACGAACAGTCCGGTGGCCGGGCGGGTCGGTGCCGGGCGGCGTGCACCGGGCTCACCGGCCGCCGCACGCTCCCTCAGTCCGGCCAGTGTTCCGGCCGACTCCCGGTAGGCCCGCAGCATCCGCCGCGGATCGGGCGTGCGGCTGCGCGGGTCGAAGAGTGAGCCGTTGACGGCGTCGCCCCGGTAGGCGGGCAGCTCGACGCCGTCACGGATCTCGACGGGGCTGGAGCGTGGCTTGGCGTACTGTCCGGCCAGCCGTCCGATCCGCACCACCGGGAACCCGGCAGCGGACACTGTTTCGGACATCCGGTCCAGTACGTCCGCCTTGCTGCGGACGCGTTCCCCGACCGGCTGGTCGAAAGCCTCGGCGCAGTCCCCGCCCTGCACCACCACGGCCTCGCCGTTCGCCACCGCGGCCAGGCGGTCGCGCAGCAGTTCGCACTCGGTGGCGGGCACCAGTGAGGGAAGGGCGGAGAGCCGCGCCCGCACGTCCCGCAGCTCGGCCGGATCCGGCCAGACCGGCTGATGCGGGGCCGCCGGCGGTACCGAGGCCGGGGCCTGCCCGGAAGCGGAGGCGGGAAGGGAGCCGGGGGTCGGCTCGGTGAGCACAGCGGTGGCGTCCGGGTCCGTGGGAGCGGTGGGGACAAGGGCGGTGGCAATGGTCACGGCAGCAAGCCGCCTTCCTGATCGGAGTCGTCGGCGTGGTCGGTGGTACGGGTGTCGCGGATACCGCCTGGGCCGTCGGGCTCCCCGGCCGTGGCAAGGGCCCGGTCGACCAGCTGCCGGGCCGCTCCCGTGTAGCGTTCCGGGTCGAGCAGCTCCGTGATCTGCTGCTCCCCGAAGAGCGCTCGCAGCTGCGGCAGGCCTGCCAGTACCTCGGCGAACGGGACGCCCTCGCGGTCCGCCCGCACTGCCGCGCCGGTCAGCAGGCGACCGGCCTCCGCCCGGCCGAGGACCGGGGCCAGGTGGGCGGCGAGCCGTTCGGAGACCACCTGACCGCCGGTCAGGCCGAGGTTGGACCGCATCCGGCCGGGATCGACGGTGAGCCCTTCGGTGAGCTCGACGGCGGTGTGTGCCGCGCCGCCCGCCAGCCGCAGACACTCGCGCAGCGGCTGCCATTCGGCGTGCCAGGCACCGCCCGACCGTTCGTCCTCGGTGAGCAGGCAGCTCGTCAGCACGGAGGCCAGCGCGGGCACCTGGAGGGATGCGGAGCGGATGAGGGTGCTCAGTACCGGGTTGCGCTTCTGCGGCATGGCGGAGGACGCGCCCCGGCCGGTCACCGCCGGCTCGGCCGCCTCCCCCACCTCGGTGCGGACAAGCACCTGCACGTCCACAGCGATCTTGCCGAGCACCCCGGTGACGTGCGCCAGCAGCGAGCCGAGGTCGGCCACCGGGGCACGCAGTGCGTGCCAGGGCAGCACGGGCCGGGCCAGGCCGGCCTCCGCGGCGAACGCGGTGAGCAGGCGGTCGGGGTAGTCGGCGGGAGGCTCCGAACCGGCCGCGACGCCCGCCTTCTCCAGGTAGCCGGCCAGGGTGCCCGCCGCGCCGCCCAGCGAGACCGGCAGCGCGGCGCGCACCGCTTCCGTGCGCTCGGCGGCCTCGAGCACGGTGCGGTACCAGCCGGCCGCTTTGAGTCCGAAGGTGGTGGGCACCGCGTGCAGAGCCAGAGTGCGGCCCGGCATCGCGGTGTCCCGGTGACGGCCGGCCAGCCGTCCGCAGGCATCGGCCGTGCGGCGCAGGTTGCCGGCGAGCAGGCCCAGACTCCGGGAGGCGACCAGCATGGCGCCGGTGTCCAGGACGTCCTGGCTGGTGGAACCGAAGTGCACGTATGGGGCGGCTGCGGGATCGGCGGCGGCCACCACGCCGGTGAAGTCGCGGATCAGGCCGACGACGGGGTTGGCGGTCTCCCGGGAGAGCACCGCCAGCCGGCGGATGTCCAGCTCGTCCGCGCGGGCCACGCGGGTGATGGTCCGCGCGGCGTGCTCGGGCACGGTGCCGATCCGGGCCTGGGCGCGGGCCAGGGCCGCCTCGGCGTCCAGCATGGCCTGCACCCAGGCGGTGTCGGAGACCGCCGCCTCTGCGGAGGTGCCGGCCCGCACCGGCGAGAGCAGCCCGGTGTCGGGGTCGGCGGGAAGGATGTCCTCGGCGTTCATACCACTGCCTCCGCAACGGGCCGGCGGGCCGGCGGGATCTCGGGAAGCCGCACAGGCGGCAGGGCGAGGACGGTGGCGGCGATGGTGTCCGCGTCCTCCAGCGTCACGGAGCCGACGCCGGGACGGATGCCCGCCGCGGTGACCCAGTGGACCGACTCGGTGGGCACTCCGAAGGCGAAGCGGCGGCGGTGGGCCCGGCCGTCCTGGCCGATCACCCGGTACGGAACGCGGGTGACGGCCAGTCCTCCCGTCTCCAGGTCGGTTCCGTCCTCCCTGGGCACCCGGTGTGCCGTGCACTGCCCGGTCTCCAGCAGGTGCCGCATCAGCGGGTCGGCCGTACCGTGGAGGTCGGTCTCGTGGAGACGGGCCTCGATCAAGGTGGTGGCGCGCACCGGCGGGCCGTTCACCTCGGCCGACCGGGCGGTGAAGGCCCCGGCCGTCTCGTCCGGCCGGACCTGGAGGCCGGGTCCGGCCACTTCGACCACGCCCGCCTCGATCAGCGCGATCAGTTCCTCGACGCGCGAGGACGGCGGGCCGATGGACAGGAACGCGTTCAGCGGAGTGAACCTGCCGTAGAGGTCGTCCCGGTGCGAGTCGCCTTCCAGCCCGCAGTGGTCCACCAGCAGCCGGACCTCGTTACGCAGGTCGCGCAGGGTGTCCAGGGCCGCCTTCAACGGGCCGTGGAGATTGCCCAGCGCGGCCTGCCGGACATCCTCCCGGAGATACTCCAGCAGCCATTCCCGGTACTCGCCGGAATTCCGGAAGTTCCGATCGCGGGTGGGCCGGGATATCCGCTGCCAGTCCCAGTGTTCTTCCTGCCGGACACCCGAGGCGTCCAGCACGGCGTTCTCGTCCGCCTCCGATCCTGCGGCGAGGAATCTTTCGGCGAACGCTTCGCCGCCGCGTGCGCCCGTACGTCCGGCGAGCAGCGCCTCGTAATAGACCGCACGGACCTCCTTGCTGATCAGCGGCCAGATGTCGGTATCGAAGCGCACCCATTTCCCGGCCCGGGAACGGGCACGCAGCGCCTCGATCCGTTCCGGGGTCAGCACGCGGGGGACGATCCGCCCGAAGGCGCCTTTCTGGTTCTCGCCGCGCGCGTGATAAGGAACCCCGCGCCGGGAACCCGCGTACAGCAGGGGCTCACGCCCGGACGGCCGGTAGACCAGCCGCCGGCCGGAGCGCTCGAAGGACCCGCCCCGGCCGACGGTGAGCAGAGCCAGGTGGTCGAAGAAGGTCAGGCCCAAGCCGCGCACGATGACCTGTCCGCCCGGCGGTATCGCGTCGAGATCGAGATCCGCGGGATTCGCCGGAGCGAAGTACCGCAAGCCGTTCCGCCGGGCGAAGGCATCCAGGGCACGTTCTTCCGCGGAAGGCAGCAGCGCGGTGTGCCCCTGGGCCAGCACCACTGCGGACAGGCCCGGCAGCACCGTGCCGTCGTCCAGGAGCAGTCGCTGGCCACCGTCCTCGCCGGCCGGCCCCTCGTCGTCCAGGCGTACCGCCCGCGCCTGGTGCGCCACCACCTCCAGGTGCGCCGGCGCGGACTCCACGATCCGGCGGAAGACCCAGGTCAGATAAGCTCCGTAGAGTGCCCGTGAGGGGTAGTCGTCGGGTTGCAGTGCAGCGGCCTGGGCGAGCAGAGGGCCGGTCGCCGGGCCGGTCCCGCGAAGCTCCGCCCGGCCGTCCTCCAGCATCCTGGCCCACTCGTGCAGACTGGGCCCGCGGACCAGCGGCCCGCGCAGCCTCACGCTGCTGTCGGGATAGAGCGAGATCTGCGAGGAAACCGTGTTCATGAGCAACACCAGTGACTGGTCGACGCGCCACACCCGGCCCGGCCCCGGGGGCGAGGGATCGACGAGGCGGACCACCAGAGCTCCCGCTGACGGGTGCGCGGCCTCGGCGGCGCACAGCCGCTCCAGCACCGAAAGTCCTCTGGGACCCGCACCGACCAGGCAGATCTCCCGGCGCAGAGCCCGGGTGGTACCGGTCATGGCGAACCCCCGGCACTCGCGAGAATGAGTCCTTTCACAGCGACATCCCCTCCTTCTGAAGAACGCACAAGCGGACCACCGGGCAGGGGAATTCCCCGGACACCGGCAGCCCTCAGCATTCACGGCACCCTGGATGCCTGAAAGGCACGGGATACTTCGCGTCGGCGCAGCACATAAATGAGAAGGATGAGAAGCGTTACGGACCTTCACGAAACGGACACTGCCACCGGGGGTTCGGGATGAATCGCTCTTGCCAGTGGTCCGGGCCGGTTCCTAGGCTTCCGGCGATACCTGCGAAGGGGATTCCATGACCGACTCCGGATATTCCGGCGGCCCTTTTCTGCGTCCCGCTGTCGCGCGCGTTCCGCACCACGCGCCCGGCGGGACGTCGTCCGCGCTCCGCAGACTGGCGGCCAATGAGACGCCCTGGCCGCCCCCGCCCTCGGTCGCCGAGGCGCTGCGCGAGGCCGCGCTCTGGTCCCACCGCTACCCCGACAGGGGCAGCAGAGAGCTGACCGAGGCGCTCGCCGAACGGCTGCGGGTGCCGATGGAGCACCTGGCCACCGGCACCGGTTCGGTGGGGCTGCTCAAGCAGCTGCTGCAGAGCACTGTCCAGCACGAAGGGGACGAGGTCGCCTACGCCTGGCTGTCCTTCGAGGCGTATCCGCACCTGTCCGCCGTCGCCGGCGCCCGAGTGCGGCAGATACCGCTCCGGGACGAGCGGCACGACCTGGAGGCCCTGGCCGACGCGGTCGGCGAACGGACCCGGCTGGTCATCGTCTGCAATCCCAACAATCCGACCGGCACCACCGTCCGCCGCGCCGAACTGGAGCGCTTTCTCGACCGGGTCCCGGAGCGCACGCTGGTCGTGCTGGACGAGGCGTACCGGGAGTTCGTACGGGATCCGGACGTGCCGGACGGTCTGGAGCATTACCGGGACCGGCCCAACGTGGCGGTGCTGCGAACCTTCTCCAAGGCATACGGTCTGGCCGGCCTGCGGGTCGGCTACGCCGTCGCCGCCGCGCCGGTCGCGGCGGCGCTGCGGGCCTGTGCCGTGCCCTTCGGCGTGAGCGGGCCGGCCCAGTACGCGGCGCTCGCCGCGCTGCGCACCGAGGACGAACTCATGGAACGCGTGAATCTGCTGGTGTCGGAGCGCAAGCGGGTCACCGACGGCCTGCGCGCCCTGGGGTATTCCGTGCCCGGCTCCGAGGCCAACTTCCTCTGGCTGCGGCTCGGCGAGCGGTCCGTCTGCTTCGCGGCGGCCTGCGCCGAGGCGGGCGTCCTGGTGCGCGCGTTCCCGGGTGAGGGCGTGCGCGTCACCCTCGGCCTGCCGGAGGAGAACGACCTGGTGCTGCGGGCGGCTGCCGGGGCCGACGCGGCCGCTCCCGGCTGAGCCACTGGTGATTCGCCGGACATGACCACGCCGGCACACCGCGCCGGCCGGCTGTCCGGCTGCCGCTGCCCGCGACGGCCGGACAGCCGCGGCCGGTCTCCCGCGGTCAGACCGCGGGGCTCCGCAGGCGGGTGTCCGGCGTCCGGCCGGCGCCCAGAGCCCGGGCCAGCTCGGTCAGGCCGGGCAAGCGCAGGATGTCGTAGTGGCCGCCCCGCAGGCGGATCACGTCCGGGGGCACGCCGTAGCGTCCGTGGTCCTCCAGGAAGGAACGGGTGTCGCCGTTCGCAGTGAACACGGTGACGGGCGCCTGTACCCGCCGCTCGGCCAGTTCGTCCGGGGTGTAGGTGAACTCGTACATGCGCCGCACGACTTCACTGATCCGGGTGACCAGGCCGGCGTCGAGTCCCGGGAGGCGTGCGCTCATGAACGCCGTGAAGCTCGCCTCGTCGGTGCCCTCGGTGAGGCATTCCGCCAGCAGCGGTCCGGTGATGGTCCCGGTGAAAACGGAGAACAGAATGGCCAGGAACCCGGGATCGGCGTACGAGGCCCGGCGCCGGCCGCAAGAAGCACTGTTCCCGGTACGCGGAGAACCCGGGGCGATCAGGAACAGCTGCTCCACCCGCTCCCCCGAGCACTCGATCAGATGTGCGGCCTCATAGGCCACCTGGGCGCCGAAGGAGTAGCCCCACAGGGTGTAGGGGCCGGACGGCTGGACCGCCCGGATGGCCTCCACGTCCGCCGCTGCCATGGCCCGCACGGAGGTGCTGGGCTCCTCCCCGGGATTGATTCCCTGGGCCTGGATTCCGTAGAACGGGCGGTCCAGCCCGGCGTCCCGGGCCAGTGGGCGCAGGCCCATCGGGTAACCGCCGAGGCCGGGCCAGCAGTGCACCGGGCTTCCGGTGCCCCCGGGGTGCAGCGGCACCAGCCGGGAGGCGGTGATCCCGGCGAGCACCCCGGATGTTCCCGAAGCCCCGGAAACCTCGTCGATGCGGGAGGCGAGCTGTGCGACGGTCGGGCACTCGAAGATGATCTGTGCCGGGAGCGAGCTGCCGAATTCCCGGTTGAGCCGGTTGATCAGCAGGACGGCGGTCAGCGAATTGCCGCCCGCTTCGAAGAAGTCGTCCCGGACCGATACGGGTTCGTATCGCAGCGCTGCGGACCAGACCGCGGCGGTCCTGTTCTCGGCCACCGTGCGCGGTGGGACGTGGGGGCGCAGGCCGGTTCCGGGGGCCGTCGCGGGCGACTCCTCAAGCGCCCTCAGATCGGTCTTGCCGTTGGCCGTGAGCGGGATGCGGTCCATGATGACGACCTTGTTCGGCACCATGTAGTCGGGCAGGAAGGCGGCCAGGTCGTCCTTGATCAGTTCCGCCGGCCCTCTCATGTGGACGGCGTCCTCGCGCATGCCCTCGCTGTGCCGCTGCTCCGCGCTGACCCGGCCTCCGGTGAAGAAGTAGGAGGCGGGCGCGTCCCTGCCGCGGGAGCGGAGGATCTCGCGGATACGCCGGGCGGCCGGCAGGTCACGGCCGCTCTTCGAGCTGTATCCGCTGGACATCAGACCGATGCCGAGGTCGTTGAACTGGAGGCGCTGCAGAACCCGGCCGAGGCCGATGTACTCCAGCCAGGGCCGCTGCGGACGGCTGACGACGGTGATGCCGAAGCTGGCCTCGGTGTACGCCTGCTGGTTGATGGCCACCACATGCTTCTTCAGGACGAGGTCGTCGGATATGCGTTCCAGCAGGCCGTCGTGGTAGTGGTACTGGCCGGCAGGCAGGCCCTCGATCCTCCCGGGGTGGGCCTGGACGTAGAGGTCGACCGGCTCCGCGGGACGCCGGCCGGGGTCCGGGACCAGTTCGAAGGTGCCCAGACAGCAGTCGTCCCCGGCGGCGCCGAGTGCGTCCATCACCTCGGGGAAGCAACCCACTTCGCGGATGGCCAGACCGTGGTCGCGCAGGATCTCGTCGAACACACCGACCATATGGCCGGTCTCGATCTCCAGCACTTCCCGGACGTTGTCACGGTAGACGGGTTCGATCGCGCCGCGCCGCCCGGCGAAGTGAATCCGCGGCCCGGTGTGCGGTGTTCCGGTGTGCTCACCGGTGCGCACCAGTGTGTGGTCCAGCGGGTGGTAGTAGTAGCAGCCGGCCGGCAGCGGTCCCTCAGGCGGGATCTCCACAAGCATCTGGGTGGCGTACAGGGCCCCCGGGGAGGCGTAGGAGTACTTGGGGAGCAGCCGTTCCTCGCTGGTGTAACGGCCGAACCAGCGCAGGATGCGGCCGAGCCGGCCGAGGGTCAGCCGCTGCGGCGGCCGGGGAGCCCGCGCCGGCTGCGGGACGGCGAGCAGTCGCAGCAGGTCCGCGCGGGACACCGGTCCTCCGTCGTAGAGGCGGTAGGTCTTGCGGGCGAAGACCCGGCGGCGCTGCGCGGCGTCCGGTGTGCGGCCGGGAAGAGGGATGACCGGTCTGCCGTCGAGCTCTGCCGGTGTGCGCACACCCGGGTTCGACAGCTGCGCCCGCACCTGGAGCCGGCCGGCCTTGGACCGGTGGTGGTCACCGTGTTCCCCCTGATCCATCAACGCCGCTTCCCGGGAGTTGAGTTCGGCGCAGGCGATGAGGTGCTGGGAACCACTGCGAGGGTCCTCCCGGACGATCACCGCCGCCCGGGTGACCCACTCGTGGTTCTCGATGGCGAGCGCGATCTCGTCCGGTTCGACCCGGAAGCCGCGCAGCTTGACCTGGTTGTCCGCGCGCCCGACGAAGTGCACGGTACCGTCGGCGCCGCCGTAGGCCAGGTCACCGGTCCGGTACATCCGCTCCGGACCCCGGTCCGGGCTCAGTGCGACCGGGCGGAAGCGCTCCGCGGTCAGCTCCGGACGGTGCAGGTATCCCCGGGCGAGCTGGGCACCTCCGATGTACAGCTCGCCGGTCTCACCCGCGCGCACGGGCCTCAGACGCGCGTCGAGGATGGCGTACCGGGTGCCGGGCACCGGTCTCCCGATCGGGACGGACGGCGGTTCGTCCGCGAGGGCCGCCGGATCGACGCGGAAGGCGGAGGAGTTGATGGTGCACTCAGTGGGCCCGTAGAGGTTGACCAGCTCTCGCCCGGGCAGCTCCTCGACGCAGCGCCGCGCGAGATCGCGGGGAAGAACCTCCCCACCGCTGAAGACCCGGCGCAGCGACGCGCACGCGCCGAGCCGTTCGGTGTCCAGCAGGGCGCGCAGCAGGGTGGGCACGCACTGCAGCAAGGTGACGTCGTGGGTGGTGATGGTGTCGATGAGCCGTTCGGGGTCCCGGTACATACCGGGACCGCCCATCACGACGCGGCTGCCGCAGGCCGGGGCCAGAATTTCCCACTGGGCCGCGTCGAAGCTGATGGGGGTCTTCTGGACAACGGTGGCTTCCGCGTTCAGACCGTGCTCGGTGTGCAGCCAGCGCAGCTGATGGACGACGGCGCGGTGACTGATCATCACCCCCTTGGGCCGGCCGGTGCTGCCCGAGGTGTAGATCACGTAGGCGAGATCGTCCGGGTGGATCGCACGGCGGGGCCGTGGTGGCTCGCCCGCCGGGAGCACACAGCCGGCGGGGGGATCGGTGCCGGGGTCGGTGAGACTGAGGATCACGGTGCCTGCCGGTGCGAGGGAAGTGAGCCGCCGGCGGAAGGTGTCCTGGCAGACGATGACCCGCGCGCGGCTGTCCTCCGTCATGTAGCGGATGCGTTCCTCGGGATACTCAGGGGAGAGCGGCAGGTAGGCCCCGCCGGAGAGCAGGATGCCCCACACACCCGTCATCAGGTCGGTGGAGGGTTCCGCGTACAGTCCGACGCAGTCGTCCGCGCGGACCCCGAGGCGCCGCAGGCGCAGCGCCACCTGTGCGGCGCCTTCCTGGAGTTGCCGGTAGCTCAGGGTCACCTCGCCGTGCACCACGGCCGGATCCTCCGGACGTTCCCGTGCGGTTCTTCCCAGCATTCCGGCAAGAGAGCCGGGCTCGGCGGATCGCCGGTTCATCTGTCGTGTCCTCACAGTGATCTCGCGGCCGGTCCGCCGGGCACCGGGGCGGCGGGGCCGGTGTCCGGGTGGTGGCAGGTGCGGGCCGCGGCGAGGCCCAGCAGATAGCCCAGCTGCACGCGGGTGCCGGCGCCGGTTTCCTCCTTCATCGCCGCGATGTGTGTCTGGAGGGTGCGGGTACTGACGCCCACCCGGCGGGCGATGGGAGCGTCGGACCAGCCCTCGGTGAGCAGCCTGCGGATGGTGCCGCGGACGGCGGGCATCACCTCGCGGGCCGCCTCGGCGGCGTGCGTGGGGCGGTAGGGCAGCGTGTCCGCGCGTCCCCAGGCACGCTCGAAGAGATCGGCGAGGAAACGGACCAGCACCGGGTGGGTGACGGCCAGTCCGGCGGGTTCGCCGGGGCCGGAGAACGGCAGGAACACCACCGACCGGTCCACCACGATCATGTCCTCGAAGAACTCGGGGAGGGTGCGGATGCGTACCGGGCAGGCCGCGCCCCCCGCGTCACGGATCCGCTCCTGGACCGCCCGCGCGTAGTCCTTGGCGGCCTCGTCGAATCGCGTGGTGTGCCGGTACAGGAGGTGCACCGGGATTCCGCGCGCCGCCAGGGCCCGCACCGCCCGGGGCGCGTCCCAGCCCTCGGGGGTGTCCCGGGGACCGGCCGGCAGTCCCGCCAGCACCTGCTGTCCCGCGCCGGACAGCGCCTGGTGCAGCGCGGCGTCCAGATCGGCCGGTGCGGGCAGTGCGGTGACGCCGGGTGCCTCAGCGGGGGCGGCCGGACCCGAGGGCCGGCCGCCGGCCGACGGCGTGCCGTCGAGTCCTGAGGCAAGGTCGGCGAGCCGGCGGGAGAGTTCCAGGAGCACATCGCTCCATGGGCCGTTCGGCGCGGCCGGCGCTGCCGGACGGTCCGGTCCGGTCCGCTCCGGGTGCGGGGGTGCATGCGGGGTCCGTGTGCGGGGCAGGACGGCGATGCTGTGCGGATGGTTGATGGTGTTCATCGATAGACCTCGCTCTCGGGCGGGAACGGCATCAGCCCGCCGCGGACTCACGAGGAGGGGCGGGCGGGTGCGTCGCAGGAGGACGACTGCTGACGAGCTGTGGCCGCAGTGTGCCGCCGGGGCTTCCCGATCCGTTCCCGTTCGTTCCTGCGCGTTCCCCCCACGCCTTCCACCAGCTGACCGCAATCGCACACAGAATCCACTGACTTGCTGATACCGTGCCTGCGAGCTGGTCCGGGTGGGGCCGCGCCGCCGGGTGGAACGGGACTTCAGGCGGTGTTTTCCCTGGATGGCGGAGCCGGCTCTTTCGGCCGAACGAGGGGGTCATGACGCCGTCCGACAGACCGGTCACCCGGTTGAGGTTCAACATCCTGGGGCCATTCGAGGGCTGGGCCGACGGCCGCCAGCTGCGTCTGGGCGGCGCACTGCGGGAGCGGACTCTCGTCATGCTGCTGCTGGAGACAGGCTCGGTGCTCCCCGTCAGCCGGCTGGTCGCGGCGGCCTGGGACGAGGCTCCCCCGAACAGCGCGGCACACCAGATCCGCAAGGCCGTCGCCGACCTCCGGCAGCGCATCCCCGGCGGCAGTGAGCTGATCACCACGACCGGACCTGGTTACCGGATCGTGGTCGAGGAGGAGCAGCTCGACCACGCCGAGTTCCGAGCCGGGGTGCGGGCGGCGCGGGCGGCCGTGGCGGAAGGGAAGCCGGAGTCGGCGGTCAGCCGCTTCGGCGAGGCTCTGCGGCTGTGGCGCGGCCCGGTCATGGCGGGGTACGGCGGGCAGGTGGTGGACGCGGTCTCGGCAGTGCTGGAGGAACAGCGGCTCGCCGCCGCCGAGCAGTTCTTCGAGCTCTGCCTCCGGCTCGGCGAATCGGCTGAACTCCCCAATGAACTCGTCGGCCGGATAAAGGAGCTGACCGAGCAGTACCCGCTCAGCGAAACGCTGCGCGGCCAGTTGATGCTGGCCCTCTACCGAACCGGCCGACAGGCCGACGCCCTGGCCGAGTACGAGCGGATACGCCTGTTGCTGACCGAGGAGATGGGCGTCGATCCGGGGCCGCGGCTGGGCGGCATCTTCGAACAGATCCTCCAGCAGCGACCGGAGATCGGCCCGTCGGCCGCAGTGGCCGTCCCCGCGGTCCCTTCCCCCGTTCCCGCACCCGTCGCCATCAGCACCGCCACCTCGTTCAGTTCACTGCCCGGAGACCTCTCCGACTTCGTCGGCCGTGACCAGGAGATGCGCCAGCTGGCGCGGGCGGTCGCCGAGGGAACCCGCATCGTCGCCATCGACGGCATGGGCGGAAGCGGCAAGACCGCATTGGCCGTGCACGCGGCCCACCGGCTGGCCGAGCGCTACCCGGACGGCCGCCTGTTCGTGGACTTACGCGGGCACACCCCCGGAGAGGAGCCGCTGACCGCCGGCGTCTGCCTGGAGACCCTGCTGCGCTCGGCGGGGCTGCCCGCCGAACAGATACCCGACGATCTGAGCGCGCGCACCGCGCTGTGGCGGGCCGTCACCGCCTGCCGCCGGATGCTGATGATCCTGGACAACGCCCAGGACGTCGCTCAGACCCGGCCGCTGCTGCCCAGCGGGCCGGAGAACCTGACCCTGCTCACCAGCAGGGCCCGGCTGGTCGATCTGGACGGAGCCCGCTGGCTGTCCCTGGGAGTGCTTCCACCGGAGGCCAGTGTGGCGTTTCTGCGCGACGCCCTGGGCGCCGAACGAGTGGACGCCGAACCGGAACCCGGTGCCGAACTGGTCGAATTGTGCGGTCACCTGCCGCTGGCTCTGCGGATCGCCGCCGCCCGTCTGCAGAACCGGCCGCAGTGGTCGCTGTCCTTCCTCGCCGGGCGCATGCGGGACGAGAGCCGGAAGCTCGGCGAACTGCGGTCCGCCGACCGGAGCGTGGCGGCAGCCCTGCGGCTCTCGATGGTGTCCCTGGACCTCCATCTGCAGTCCTCGTTCCGGCTGGTCGGGCTGCACCCAGGACGCGACATCGACCCGGCGAGCGCGGCCGCACTGCTGGGAACCGACCCGGAGCGGACCGAGGAGATCCTGGAGACCCTGCTCGATGTACACCTGCTCGGATCGGCCGAACGCGGCCGCTACGCCTTTCACGACCTGGTGCGCAGCTTCGCACGCAGTCTGTGCGGCCCCGACACCGAGAAGCATGACCACGAGGCCGTGACCCGCCTGCTCAACTACTACATCGCCACCGCGGAGAACGCCTGCGATCTGCTCTTTCCCAAGCGTCCCCGGCTCAGCCACCTGCTGCCCGACGCCACCACCGCCTACCACACCGAGTTCGCCACCGCCGACCAGGCTCTCGCCTGGCTCGACACCAACCGGGTGTCGCTGCTGGCCGCGGTGCGGCTGGCCGGGGAGCGTCAGCTCCACCGGCACGCCGCCTGCCTGCCGCGAAGCCTGAGCTACCACTCTCATCTGCGCAACTACCCGGGCGAGTTGCTGGAGGCGTACCGGACCTCGGTGGACTCGGCGCGGCGGCTGAACGAGCCCGCTCTGCTGGTGCTCGTTCTCACCAATCTGGCCAACCTGCACTGGAAGCTCGGCAACTTCTTCGACGGGACAACGGTGCTCAAGGAGGCCCGGGAGATCGCGGCCGGCATCGAGGACCGGGAGGGCGTGGCCTACTGCCTCAGCCAACTCGGCACCTTCTACAACAGCCTGGGCCGGCTGGAGGAGGCACTGGACAGCCTCACCGAAGCGGTCAGGACCCACCGGGAACTCGGAGCGCCCGCGGAGGAAGCCCTCGCCCTGAGCAACATCAGCAGTGTCCTGGGCCGGCTGGGCCGGTTCGAGAAGTCCGCCGAGGCGGCTGCCGAGGCCCTCGCGGTGCAAGAACGCATCGGCGAGACGAATGACAAGATCGACGCCCTGGCCAATCTCTCCGCAGCGCACCTCGGACTGGGCAGGCCCGAGCGTGCGCTGGAGTGCCTGGAGAAGGCGCAGGATCTGTGCGAGATGCTGCGCCGGCCCGCGAACACCGTGGTGGTCCTCGCCCACCTGGCGGACGTATGGGTGCGCCTGGGCGGGCTGGACAGGGCCGCGGGCTACGCGGAGCGGGCGCTGCGGCTGGCCGAGGCGAACAGTTCCCCGGTGCACCGGGCACGGGTCCGGAACGCCGCCGGCCGGGTCGCCGACGCACGCGGGAACCACGCCGAGGCGCTGCGTCACCACAAGGAGGCGTACGCGGTGTCCGCCAGAGTCATGCACCGGTACGAAATGCTCCGCTCGCTGGACGGCATGGCCGCCGCTGCCGCGGGAAGCGGGAGCTTCGCGGAGGCCGCCGCCCATCTGGCGGAGGCCGACGCACTCGCCGCGGAGATGAACATCACCACGGACCGTTCCTGCATCTTCTGACGGGAGGAGGTCACGGCCCCGGGTCCACCCGGGGCCGGTTGTCCTCGGCCTGGACGCTGACCTCCGCCCCGGACCGGTGGCCGAACGGGTCGGTCAGGGCTACGGAGGTGCTCAGCGCCAGCGTGGCCGCGGCGGAGATGACCGTCAGGATTGCCGCCTTGCCCGGCAGTGTGCGCATCTTGGCTCCAGTGTCTCGGGGGTTCTCGCTGGGAACACCCTGATCCTGTGGCAGCTCCTTCCCGTGCGGTTACTCCCCCAGTCCCGCGCCCGTCCCGTTCGCCCGACCCGCCCGGGAAGCTCTGCGGGCCTGCCCCCGTTCCGGCGCCTCCTTCCGGTCCCTGCAGGGCGCAGACCGGAGCCATCGAGCCGCTTGTTGCGCGCTCCGCCCCCCGGGAGGGTTGCCCCATCGACCGCGGGCCCAGGAGCCGCGGCCACGACTGGTGGTTGTTGAGGGAGGAACCCGACCATGCCCGAGAAGATCCTGTGGCCCCACTCCGGGGAGCCGGCCGCCGAGCACGGCATCGAAGACCTGCGGAACCGGCTCGACGCGATCGACGCACAACTGCTCGACCGGCTGCGGGCACGCATCGAGTGCTGCGTGGAGATCGGCCGGGTCAAGCGGGCGGAAGGCATCCCCATGATGCAGCCGCACCGCATCGACACGGTCCAGCGGCGGGCCGCAGCCTTCGCCGATGAGCACGGACTCAGCCGGGAGTTCATGTCCGGCTTGTACCAGCTCATCATCGCCGAGACCTGCCGCCTGGAAGACGACGTGATCGCCGGGAGCACACCGTGAGAACCCTGCTCGTCGACAACTACGACTCGTTCACCTACAACCTCTATCAGCTGCTCGGAGAGGTCACCGGCCAGGCCCCTGTGGTGGTGCGCAATGACACCGGGTGGGACGGGCTGCGTCTCGAGGACTTCGACGCGGTGGTCGTCTCCCCCGGCCCCGGCCGGCCCGAGCGCCCGCGTGACATCGGTATCGGCGCACGCGTCATCGCCGAGAGCGGGCTGCCCGTACTGGGTGTGTGCCTCGGCCACCAGAGCCTGTGCCACCTGCTGGGCGGCGAGATCGTCCTGGCCCCCGAGCCCATGCACGGCCGCGTATCACCGATCCGGCACACCGGTGCCGGGCTGTTCGCCGGGTTGCCCTCACCGATGGAGGTGGTCCGTTACCACTCGCTGATGGCCACCGGCCTGCCCGACGAGCTGGAGGCCACCGCCTGGACCGAGGACGGTCTGATCATGGGGGTGCGGCACCGCACCCGTCCGTTGTGGGGTGTGCAGTTCCACCCCGAGTCCATCAGTTCCCAGCACGGCCGTGAACTTCTGGCGAACTTCCGGGATCTGGCACTCGCACACCGGGCTGCCCCCGCCGGCGGCGCCGAGCGGCCCGCCGCCGACGACACCGGCAACGGCTTCCAGGTCCGCGTCCGGACCGTGCCCGGCCTGCCGGACGCGGAGGCCGCCTACCGGGAACTCTTCGCCGGCGGGGACCACAGCTTCTGGCTGGACAGCAGCAGCGTCATCGACGGTCTGTCCCGCTTCTCCTACCTGGGCGACGGCACCGGTCCGCTGGCGGAGTACCTGACCTACCGCACGGACGAGCGGACCGTGACCGTGCACCGGCGCGGCGGCGTCGAGCACATCCGCCAGGGCTTCTTCGACTACCTCGACCAGCAACTCGAAGCCCGAGCCGTTGCGGTGCCCGGCGGACTGCCCTTCGAGTTCAACCTCGGTTACGCCGGCTACCTCGGCTACGAGCTGAAGGCCGAGACCGGTGGCAGCTCCGCCTACCGCTCCCGGCACCCGGACGCGGCCATGCTGTTCCTGGACCGGATGCTCGTCCTGGATCACGCCGAGGAGGTCTGCTACCTGCTGGCCCTCACCACCGCCGGCGACCCGGTCGGTGCCGAGAACTGGCTGGACACCACCGCCCGGCGCCTGCTGGCTCTGCCCCGGCCGGCCGCCGGTACGGCCGGCCGGGAGAGCCCGGTCTTCTCCGGCGAGGGCATGACCGGACCGACCGCGGCCGGTATCGCCCGGCTCCGGCATGACGAATCCGCCTACCTGGACCGGATCGCCGACTGCCTGGAGGAGATCCGGCAGGGCGAGTCCTACGAGATCTGCCTCACCAACGAGGTCACCCTGCCCGCCGCCGTCGACCCGCTGAGCACCTACGCCGTACTGCGGCGCATCAGCCCGGTGCCGTACGGTGCCCTGCTGGACTTTCCCGGCATCGCGGTGCTCAGCGCCTCGCCGGAGCGTTTCCTGACCGTGGGCACCGACCGGAGCGCCGAGTCCAAGCCGATCAAGGGGACCCGCCCGCGCGGCGCCACCGCGCAGGAGGACGAAGCACTGCGGCAGGACCTGCTGACGCGTGAGAAGGACCGCGCCGAGAACCTCATGATCGTGGACCTGATCCGCAACGACCTCAACACGGTGTCCGAGATCGGCTCCGTCCATGTGCCCAGGTTGTTCGACGTGGAGACCTATGCCCCCGTCCACCAGTTGGTCTCCACCATCCGAGGCAGCCTGCGCGAGGGCGAGTCGGCGGTCTCCTGCGTGCGCGCCGCGTTCCCCGGTGGGTCGATGACCGGTGCGCCCAAGCGGCGCACGATGGAGATCATCGACCGGTTGGAGGGAGCACCGCGCGGTGTCTACTCCGGGGGACTGGGCTGGTTCTCGCTCTCCGGGGCGGCGGACCTGAGCATCGTGATCCGCACTCTGGTGGCGGACGAGGAACAGGTCACCTTCGGAGTGGGCGGCGCGATCGTGGCGCAGTCCGACCCCGCGGAGGAGTTCGAGGAGACCGACGTCAAGTCCCGGGTCATGATCGCCGCCGTGCTGGCCACCGCACTCGAACCGACCAGGGCCCTGGCATGACACCGGACTGCGGGGCACGCCCCGGGTCAGTGGCCCGCGGCTCGGGCACGATCCGGCGGTGTGTGATCGCCGGCGGCTCCGGGGCGGTGGGCCGGCTGTTCTCCGCCCGGCTCCGGGAGTCGGGTGCCGAGGTCTGCACCATCGACCCCGCGCCGGCGACCGGGCTGCCGGACGGCTGCCGCCCCCTGCGCGGCGACATCACCGGCCCCGGCCCGCGGGAGATCTCCGAACTGGCCACCGCCGACCTGGTACTGCTCGCGGTGCCGGAACCGGTCGCGGTCAGGGCCCTGCCGGCACTGGCCGGCGTGCTGCGGCCCGGCGTCCTGCTGGCCGACACGCTTTCCGTCAAGCGGCCGATGGCGGACGCGCAGGCGGTGCTCGGCCCCGAGGTACAGACGGTCGGGCTCAACCCGATGTTCGCCCCCGCGCTCGGTTTTCCGGGCCGCCCGGTCGCCGCCGTGGTCGGCCGCGACGGAGAACGGGCCCGGGAACTGCTGCGGCTGGTGAGCAGCTGGGGCGCCCGGGTCGTGCCGCTCACTGCCGAGCGGCACGACCGGATCACGGCCGCCTCCCAGGCACTGACGCACGCCGCGGTGCTCTCCTTCGGGCTGGCGCTCCAGGCCCTGGACACCGACCTCGCCGAACTCGCCGCAGTGGCCCCGCCGCCGCACACGGCACTGCTGGCGCTACTGGCCCGGATCGTCTCCGGCACCCCGGAGGTGTACTGGGACGTCCAGGCCGGCAACCCCGGCGCCGAGGCGGCCCGGACCGCCCTTGCCGACGCCGCCGCAGGGCTCGGCTCGCTGGTCAGGAACGAGGACCGGGCAGGCTTCGACGCCCTGCTCACCCGGCTCGCCGAGCGCTTCGGCCCGGACCTCGACGGCCACCGGGCGGTCTGCGCGGCACTGTTCGAAAGGCTTGCTCCCACCGGTGGGCCCGCCCCGGCCACGCCTGCCCCGCTTCCCGGAACAACCTGACAGACCCTGCCGGACCTCCCCCGGACTCCCCGGCGTGTTCCGGCCCGACAAACAGAGAAAGGTCTTCCATCATGGCGCTTTCCGCCCCTACCGTTCTGCCCCCTGCCGACCGTGAGGCCCTTGCCGGGCATCCCACCCTGGGGGGCGGCAATCTGCTGCAGGTCGCGATGGCCGGCAGTCCGGACCCGCACACGCCCTTCATCCACTCGCACCGCCCCCTGGCCAACACCGACGGCGAGTTGCAGCACGATTTCAGCCTCGCCCAGTTCGACCGGCTGGCACAGAGCTGGTCCGCCTGGTATCTGTCCCGGGGGGTGCGGCCGGGAGACCGGGTCGCGGTGTGGCTGGAGGACTCCATCGCGTACTCGCTGCACTTCTACTCCCTGGCGCAGATCGGCGCGATCGCTGTTCTGATCAACTCGCACGCCTCCAGGGAGATCGCGACCTCACTGATCGAGCAGACCGGCCCGGCCGGCCTCTACACCGACCGGGAGCGGCAGGCCGTCATCACGGTGGACGGCGGCCCGGCCGGCTCCTTCTGGACCGTGACGGCCGAGGAACTGCCGGCCCCGCCTGCCGCCTCGCTGGCCGACGCGGACCGGTTCCGGCACGACCCCGAGACCCCGGTCGCGCTTCTGCACTCCTCCGGCACCACCGGCCGTCCCAAGCCGACCGTGCACACCCACTCCACGATCGTGGCCGGTCCCCGATTCCGCCTGGTGGATCACAAGGAGATGCCGGGCGCGATGATGATGACCGCGCTGCCGCAGTCCCACCTGGGGTGCATCGCCTACACCGCGTACGCGCTGCTGGGCGGCACCCCGATCGTCGCGCTGCGGGACCGCAGCGGCAGCGAACTGGCCGCCGCCGTCCAGCGGTACCGGCCCACCGCGGTCATGTCCTTCGCGCACGGCTACGCCGAACTGGCCGCACTGGACCTTCCGGACGGCGCCCTGGACTCGGTCGACGTCTGGATATCCATCGGCGACGCCGTGCACCAGTCGCACATCACCTCGGTGCTCTCCCGGCGCAGCCCGCACCTGCCGCCGGCCTCCTTCTTCGACCGGCTGGGCACCACCGAACTGGGGTGGGGCGTACTGCTGCGGGTGCACACCCTGGAGACCGAGCGCAAGGACCGCTGCGCCGGAAAGCCGGTCGGCGTCGCCGAGGTCGCGGTGCTGCGCGAGGACGGCAGCGCGGCGGACGACGGCGAGGTCGGCTACCTCGCGGCCCGGGGCCCGGCCGTCACCCCCGGGTACTGGAACGACTCCGCCACCACCTACCGTTACCGGCGATTCGGCCACTGGCTCACCGGCGACATGGCGTTCCGCGACGCGGCCGGCGATCACTACCTGGTGGACCGCGCCGCCGACACCGTCCAGACGGCGGGGGGCGTAGGCTACTCGGTGCTGATGGAGGAGGTCATCCTCAACGAGGTGGCGGACGTGGTGGACGCCGCGGTGATCGCCGGCAGGCGCGGGGCACAGACCCTGCCGGTGGCGGTGGTGACCGTCGGCGAGTCCCGAACCGAGCCCCGGAAGCTGTTGACGCGTGCCAACGAGGTGCTGCGGGCGGCCGGGCACCCCCCGCTCGGGATGCTGGAAGTGTGCCGCCGGGAGGAGGACTTCCCTGTGGGAGTGACCGGGAAGGTACTCAAGCGTAACCTCCGGGAGACGTACGGTGACCTCGACGGCCGCGTTCTGGAGCGCGGTACCGCCGATGTCGCCACCGCTTTCTGAGGACCGGGAGCCCCAGACCATGCTCACAGCACCGACCCCGCCCCCCAAGGTCGACATATACGTCGACCCCGCCTGTCCCTTCGCCTGGATCACCTCCCGCTGGATGGTGGAGGTGGCACAGCATCGCGAACTGGACCTGACGTTCCGGCTGATGAGCCTCTACGTACTCAACGAAGGCCGGGAACTGCCCGACTGGTACCGCACGCTGGTGGACGCCTCGCTGACCCTGGCCCGGGTGCTCACTGCCGCCGAACAGCTTCACGGCAACAAGGTGCTGGCCGGCCTCTACGAGTCGATGGGCACCCGCATCCACCCCGGCGGCAACAAGGACTTCCCCGAGGTCGCCCGCCTGGCGCTGGAGGAGCAGGGGCTGCCGCAGGACCTGCTGGCGGCAGCGGACAGCGACCGGTACGACGAGGCCCTGCGTCACAGCCACCACGAGGGCATGGATCCGGTCGGGGAAGACGTGGGCACGCCCACCCTGCACATCGACGGGGTGGCCTTCTTCGGCCCGGTGTTCACCTCGATCCCGCGGGGCGAGGAGGCAGTCCGGCTCTTCGACAGCGCACGGACGCTCGCCGCCTGTCCCGACTTCTTCGAGCTCAAGCGCACTCGTACCGGAAAGCTCCGGTACGACTGACGCCGCCGGGGCTGGCGGACGGCCCGGGGCGGGCCGTCCGCCAGCCCCGGGCCGGTCCACCCGCCCCCGAGACCCGCCGGCCGCCGAGGCCGCCGGACCGACAAGGAAACGGAGAAACCGTGAACCCGGAAGCCTTCGTGCTGGCGGGGTCCTTCCTGGCCGTCTGCCGTGCCCCCGCCTACTTCGAGGAACTGCACGCCCGCGACCTGAAGATTCTGCTCATCACACCGTCTCCGGCGGAGCAGGCCCGCCGGGCCGCCCGGAACCGGGAACACCCCGCTTCCGGCATCGAGGACTTCGCCTTCGTCGGCGCCGGGTCCGGGACGGAGGACGCCTTTCTCACCGAGGCGGTGAACGCCGCCCGCGCCTGGCGCGGGCGGTACCGGATCACCGGCGTCCTCGCCGCCGGTGAGACCCAGGTCGAGCCTGCCGGCCTGCTCGCCGACGCCCTCGGCCTGCCCTCGCCGGGCCTCCGGGCGAGCCGGACCTGCCGCAGCAAGCTGCTGCAGCGCTGGTATCTCCCGGAGTTCGCCCCCCGGTCGCTGGCGCTGCCGTCCGGCTCGCACACCCTCCCACCGGGTACCGCGGTGCCCTATCCCGCCATCGTCAAACCGTGCGGGCGGCACTCCAGTTCGGGCGTGGTCTCAGTGGACGGCCCGGAGGACCTGCGGCAGCACCTCGCCGGGTATCCCGCGTCCGAGACCGTACTGGTGGAGGAGCGGGTCATCGGCCAGGAGTACTCGGTGGAGAGCCTGGTCCAGAAAGGCAAGATCCTCTTCTCGTCCGTCACCCGCAAGGAGACCACCGAGGCGGCATCCGGCGGCCGGAGCTTCGTCGAGCTGGCGCACTCCGTACCCGCACCCCCCTCCGGGGCGGACGCCATCCTGCTGGACGCCACCCGGCGGGTACTCGAGGAGCTGGACTTCGAGCACGGCATCAGCCACGCGGAATGGCGAATCGACGCCACGGGCCGGCCGGTTCTGATGGAGGTCGCGGCCCGCCCGCCGGGAGACGGACTGTGCGTGCTCTACCACCTGGCCACCGGCGCACCACTGGAACCGGAGATCATCCGGGTCGCGCTCGGCGAGACCGCCGGCTACCCCGCGTGCTCCCGTTACGCCCGGCAGATCTACCTGGAACACACACCGGGTATTCTCCGCGAGGTGGAGATCTCGGCCGAACTCCCGGGCCTCACCGCGGAGTGGGTCGGCCCCGGAGGCCTGTGGCCGCGTATCGCCCCCGGCCGTCCGGACGATCCGGCCACGGTGCGGGCCGTGCTGGTGCACAAGAACCGGGGGGACCGGCTGGACGTGCCGCGCAGCTCCGAGGACCGCGCTCTATCGGTCTTCCTCGACGCTCCGGATCCGCAGACGCTGGACCGGCTGGAGCAGCGGGTGCGGCGGGCAGTGACCATCCACACCGACCCCGGCTGAGCCCGCCAGGCACCCGCACCCGCCTGTGCCGAACCACCGTTCTTGCCCGAGTACCGCCGTCAGGAGCCCCACCATGACCCAGAAGTCCGCGGCCCGGACCGGCATCACGCATGTCCTGGCCGGCTACAGCCCGGTAATGCTCGCCAAGCTGGATGCCTTCCGCCCTCCCGGCTCCCTCCTCGTTCTCGAAGAGCCCGACGTCATCGCCGCACGCGGGCTGGAGCGGGAGATCCGCCGCTTCGGCTGCGTGGCGGCACTGGTCCCCGCCCCGACACAGGACGAGAACCACCCGGAACGCCTGGTCGCCGCTGTCCACCGCCCGCCCGGGGTGCGGGCGGTGGTGCCGGTGGTGGAGTACGGCGTACTGGCGGCTGCCACGCTCGCCGAGGCGTGGGGACTGCCGGGAGCCGGCGTCAAGGCCGCCCGGGTGTTCCGCGACAAGGCGCTACTGCGCGAGGCCGCCGCGCGGGCCGGCCTGGCCCAGCCCGCCTGGCGGACCGTGCACGGCCCGGCAGACCTCGACGCCTTCCGCGCCGAGCACGGCCCGGCCTGTGTGCTCAAGCCGGCCAACCGTCAGGCCAGTCTCGGGGTGCAGTTACTCGCGGACGACGACGACTCCGCCACCGCCTGGCTGCGCACCACCACCGCCGACGAACCGACGCTGCGCGCCCGGAGCGCGGACCGGACCCGCTTTCTGGCCGAACGGCGGCTGCGCGGACCGGAGGTCAGCGTCGAAGCACTGGTGCACGCGGGGACTGTGGGAATGCGCAACATCACCGCCAAGCGGGTACTGCCCTCACGCCATCCGGTCGAGACCGGGCATACGCTGCCGGCCCGGCTTCCGGCACGCACGGCCACCGCGCTGCACGACGCCCTGGCAGCGCTGATCGGCATCACCGGATTCGGCAGCGGCGTTCTGCACTCCGAATGGATCCTCGAGGACGGCGTTCCGCACCTGGTGGAGTGCGCGGGCCGGCTGCCCGGCGGCGGCATCACCGTGCTGATCGACCTCGCCTACGACACCGACATCCTGCGCGGACTGCTGGCCGCGCTGGAGGGCGGCGGAACACCCTCCCCGCCCACCGCGGTCCGCGGTGCGGCCGTCCGGTTTCTGACGGCGCCACCGGGCACCGTCACCCGGATAGAGGGCGTGGAGACGGCGCGCGCCGCCGCCGGGGTGCACGCAGTCAGCCTGCAGACCGCACCCGGGCGGACCAACGGCCCGGTCGTCAGTTCCTGGGAGCGGGCCGGCTCGGTCATCGCCACCGGCGACGACGCCGCACAGGCCGGCCGGCGGGCGGAGGCCGCCGCCGCCGCGGTACGCATCCATACCGCCCCCGCTCGGGGAAGCCGTCCCGATCCCCCTGAAGGCATCGGGGACGCCCCGGAGAACGGAGCGAACTCATGAGACCGCCTTCCGTCCGCGACTATCTGCCGGCCACTCGCGCCGGCCGCGTCTTCGCCGGCATCTCCCTCATCAACGCCATGGGTACCGGACTCTTCATCGCCGGTTCCGCCATCTTCTTCAGCCGTTCGGTCGGCCTGTCGACGGGAGAGATCGGCCTCGCCCTGACTCTCGCCGGACTGGTGGGCTTCCTCGCCACCGTTCCGATCGGCGCGCTGAGCGACCGGTTGGGCGCCAAGCGCACGCTCGTCGCCCTTCTGCTGTGGCGCTCCTGCTGGTTCGCCGCCCTGGTACTCGTCGACGGTTTCGGATCCCTGGTGCTGGTGGCCTGCTGCCTCGCGGCTGCCGAGGGCGCCACCCAGCCCATGACCCAGGCCGTCTCCGCGGCCACCACCGAGGAATCCGACCGGACCCGGATGATGGCGATCGTCCGCACCGTCCGCAACATCGGCTTCTCGCTGGGCGCACTGCTGGCCGCCCCACTCCTGGCCGCCGACAGCGTATGGACCTACCGCGGACTGGTACTGGGCACCGCCGCCGCCTTCCTGCTGTCCGGGCTGCTGCTGGCCGGGCTGCGGTTGCTGAACCACCGGGCCGCCCCGCGCAAGATGAGCCCGCTGGCGGCCGTCAGGGGGTTCCGTGACCTGCCGTACCTTGCGTTCAGCGGCCTCAACGGGGTGCTGGTCCTGCACATGACGATCCTGACCATCGGCATCCCGCTGTGGGCGCTGGAGGCCACCGAGGTGCCGGCCGCCTTCGTGCCGGTACTCATCCTGGTCAACACGGTGCTCGCGATCCTGATCCAGGTACCGCTGTCCCGCAAGGTGAACACCCCGCCGGGTGCGACCCGTTCGCTGCGCCGCGGCGGTCTGGCGCTGGCCGCCTGCTGCCTGGCCCTGGCCGCTGCCGCGCTGCCGTCCTCGGTCATGGTCGCCGCCGGCCTGCTGATGCTCGGGTGCCTGCTGCTGACCTTCGGTGAGGTGTGGCAGGCGGCCGGCGCCTGGGAACTCTCCTACACCTATGCGCCCGAGGACCGGATGGGCACCTACCTCTCCGTGTTCGGCCTCGGCGCGGCCGGCCAGCGAATCGTCGGGCCGATGCTGATCTCCGGCCTGGTGATCGCCACCGGCCCGCTCGGCTGGACGGGTCTGGCAGTCCTCTTCCTGCTGGCGGGGCTGCTCGTCCGGCCGGCCACCGGCGCCCTGGCGCGGGGCGCCGCGGCGGCCCCGTCCGCCCCCGGCCCCGTCGTCCCGGAACCTGCCGCCCCCGAGGCCGTCGTGCCGGCGCCGCCAGCCGGCACCCGGTCCCCCGCCGGTTCACCGCCGGACACCACGAGGAGCACGTCATGAAGGAACTTCTGCTTGTCGGTGTCGGAGTCATGGGGCAGCCCTACCTGGAGGCCGCCGCCAGGCTCGGCGTCCCGGTCCGCGCGGTGGAGGCCGCCGGCCCCGGCCGCGACAGGAGTGGCGCCGGTCCCGGCGTCCCCGGGCACGTCTCTTTCCACATGGTCCCCCCGGGGCCGGAGGAGAGCTGGCTGCCGGGCATCGAGGAGGCACTCGCCCAGCGGGTCCCGGACGGGATCGTCGGCTTCGCCGAGCCGCAGGTGATCCCCGCCGCTCTCGTCCAGGAACGGCTGGGTCTGCCGGGGCCCTCCCTGCAGGCTGCCGTGATCTCCCGCAACAAGGCTCTGCAACGCGCGGTGTGCGCCGCGCGCGGCGTCCCGCAGCCCCAGTACCTGCTCGCCCCGGACATCGGCACCGCCCGCGACTGGATGCTCGACCGACTGCCGGTCGTGGTGAAGCCGCTCACCCTCAGCGGCAGCGAGGGCGTGGAACTGGTCCGTGATCCGGCCGCCGTGGCGGACATCACGACCCGCCGGGCAGGGGAAGGCACGGTGCTGGTCGAGCGGGCGGTCGAGGGTCCCGAGTACAGCTGGGAGGCGCTGGTCCGCGACGGTGCGGTGCTCTTCGAGAACATCACGGCCAAGGAGACCACCCCGCCGCCGTACTTCGTGGAACTCTCGCACCGCTGCGGGCACGCGTTCACCGAGCCCGGCCTCGCGGACCGGGTCCGCGCGCTCACCCGGGGGGTGCTGGCGGCCATCGGGATGCGTACCGGCCTGGTGCACCTGGAGTTCCGGGTGGGGCCCGACGGCCCGGCACTGATGGAGGTCGCGGTACGCACCCCCGGCGACTACCTGGCCGACGCGGTCGGGCTGGCACACGGCTTCGACCTCTACGAGGCGTCGGTGCGGCTCTCACTCGGACTGCCGCTGGAAGGGCGGGCCCGCCCCGGCGGCGCCCCCCGGACCTGGACCGCCACCTGCTTCCTCACCGCGCCGCCCGGGCGGGTCACCGCCGTCGAGGGCCTGGAACAGGTACGGAAGCACCCCGGAGTGGTCCGGGCCCGGCTGCGCAGAGGGATCGGGGACACCGTCGGACCGCTGACGTCCTCCGCCCAGCGGGTGGGGCATGTCCTGATCTCCGCCGGCACGCGGGAGGAACGGGAGGACACCATGAAGTTCGTCCGGGAAACACTTCTGCTGCGGACGGCGACCGGTCCGGAGAACGGTTAGCGCAGGTGGTCGCAGAGCGACTCGAAGGGAGAGACGGGGGCGGGACCGGCAGGTCCCCTCAGGACCGACAGGACCGGCGACAGGAAGCGAGCGCAGCGTGACACCGCACCGCGAAGGACTCGGCGACCCGTCGGCCCGGAGCCGGCCGGACCAGCCCGCGATCATCATTCTGGCGCGTCCCGGCGCACCGGCGCCGCCCTATGCCCGGCTGCTGCCCGGGCCGGGCCGGGAGCTGGTGGTCGTCTCCGGCCCGTCCCCGGCGACGGCTGCCGCCCCTGCTGCCGGGGCGGTCACCCGGCGCGGCGCGGACGGAAGGGCGCACGACGGGCACGTGCGGCGCGTCACCGTGCGGCACTACGCCTCCCCGGAGACCGAGAGCGCGGTGCTGCGCTACGCCGAACAGGCGCCCGTGGGCGGCCTGGTGGCGCTCGACTTCGACGACCTCATCCGGGCCGGCGCGCTCCGCGATCACCTCGGCCTGCCTGGCATGGGCCGCGAGGCCGCCCTGGTCTACACCGACCCGGCACTCGCGGCAGGACACCTGGAACGGGCCGGCGTACCGTGCGTCCGCCGCGCCCCGGTCCAGGCTCCGGGAGACCTCTACTGGCTCGCCCACCGCTGGGGCTATCCGCTGCGGGTCCGTTCGGCCCGGGTGCCCGGCCGGCCGGTGGCCGGCGTCCTGCACGGTGAGGCCGACCTGCGCCGGTTCACCCGGGACGGGGCGGGTGCCGACCCCGCCGCCTTCCTCGTCGCGGAGGCGTGGACGGCCGGGGACCACTACCGGGCCTGCCGTCCGCCCGGCCCGGACGCCGACTGGCACTGGTCCCCGGGACCGGCCCCCGGGCTCGCCGAGGCGGCCAAGGCCGCCGCGGCTGCCCTGCCCGCCGCACCCGGCTATTCCCGCCATCTGGAGCTGGTACGTACCGGCGGGGGCTGGCTCGTCGACCTGGCCGGCTGTGCCGTGGAACGCGGTTGTCCCGTGGAGCCGGCACCGGCCGAGGCCGGAGCCGCGGTCCTCGCCCAGGGCGCGATGGACGCCTGCCCGGCCGGCGCGGGGCGGAGCGCATGAGTGTCCTGTTCCTGCACCACCGCGGGTCGCTGGCCGACACGCCCTACCACCGCTGGACGCGGGAGGCGGGGGGCGGACCCCCGCTGCTGCTCACCTCCCGGGAACACCTGGAGCGTGAGGACGAACAGCTTCCGCTGGCCGAGGGCTACCGCTACGTGGAGGCCCTCGACGGCTATGACTCGACGGGCCGGCTGGAAGCGCGCGTCCTCGACCTCGCCCGGGATCTCCGGGTGCGGCGCCTCGTCGCCTGCCACGAACGGGACCTGCAGCGCGCCGCCCGGCTGCGCCAGATCCTCGGACTGCCGGGACCGCGCCCGCAGTCACTCCTGCCCTGCGACGACCGGCTCGTGCTGAAGGAGCGGGCCCGCGCCGCGGGCCTGGCCACCTCCCCCGGCCAGGCCGTCGATTCCGCCACCGACGTGCTGACGTTCGCGGCCCGGCACGGCTTCCCTCTGCTGCTGCGCCCCCGCCGGCCGGAGGCCGCCGGGGCCTCCCGGCTCATCGCATCGCGTGCGGAACTGACCGCGTGGCTCGACGACGACGCGGGCCCGCACCGGCCGGGCCTGATGGTCCAAGCGCTCCCGGTCGGCCGCCGTTACCAGGTGCACGGCCTGCTGCTGGGCGGCCGGGCGGTGCTGACCTGGCCGTCGGACCGGGTGAGCCGGCGGGTGGGCGGCCTGGACTGGACGACGGAGACGACACTCAGCCCGAACCACCCGCTCACCCTCGCACTGCTGGAGCGGACCGAACGGCTCGTGGCGGTGCTGCCGTCCGGCCCTGCCCACGTCATCCGCGCGGATTTCGTCCGGACCCCGCTCGGCCTGGTGCTGCTGGACCTGGTCGACGGAATCGGCCCGGACGCCGGACGGGGCCTGTGCCGCGCCGCGCTGGGTGTCGATCCTGCCGAGGCCCTGGCCAGGGTACAGCTCGGTCTTGAACCACGGTCCACCGGACCGGACCGGCCGCTGCGGATCGCCGCGCGGCTGACGCTGGTCAGGCCGGCCGGAGCGGTACGGGCACTGCCCGGCCCGCCGCCCTTCCCCTGGGTCGACCGCTTCCGTACCCACGTCGACCGGAGTCTGCGGCTGAACGGCCCGGCCGACGCAACGGACTTCGCGGTATCGGCCTACGTCACCGCTCCGGGGCGGACGCTGTGCTTCTCCCGGCTGCGGCTGCTGGAGCGGTGGATCGGCCACGGACTGGAGCTGGACCGCTCGGAGAGCGGGTACGGCGCGCGACTGTGACCTGCGCTCGCCCGGGCGTGTCCGGGCCCTGTGCGGGGTGGCGGCGCCCCGGGGCCGGTCAGTCCAGCGGGGGGACGGCGTTGCGGGCGGCGGCCTCGGCGTACCACCGCGCGCTGTCCTTGAGGGTGCGCCGCTGGGAGGCGAAGTCCACGTGGACGATGCCGAACCGCTTGCCGTACCCGTAGGCCCACTCGAAGTTGTCCAGCAGGGACCACACGAAGTAGCCGCGCACGTCGGCCCCGGCCGCCAGGGCGCGGTGGACGGCGGCGAGGTGGGCGTGGAGGTAGGCCACGCGCTGGGGGTCGTGGACGTCACCCTCGGGGTCGGCGTAGTCGTCGTAGGCGGCGCCGTTCTCGGTGACGAGGAGAGCGGTGCCCGGCAGCTCGTCGCGCAGCCGGACCAGCAGCTCGAACAGGCCGTCGGCGTCCACCGGCCAGTCCATGGCCGTACGCGGGCCGGACAGCGGCACGAAGCGGACGTGCCGGCCGGCCCCGGGCCACGGGGAGGGGGCCTCGTGGCTGCCTGCGGCGACGACGGTGGGGGCGTAGTAGTTGATGCCCAGCGAGTCGACGGGGGCGGAGATCACTCCGAGGTCCCCGTCCCGGACGAACGACCAGTCGGTGAGCCCGGCCGTGTCGGCGACCAGATCGTCGGGGAGGCGGCCGTGGAAGACCGGGTCCAGGAAGACCCGGTTGCCCAGCGCGTCGATGCGGCGGACGGCGTCCAGGTCGGCCTCCGAACCGGTGAGGGGACGCACGGCGTGGAGGTTGAGGGTCAGGGAGATCTCGGCGGAGGGGGACAGGGCAGCGCGCAGGGCCCGGGTGGCGCTGCCGTGCGCGAGGTTGAGGTGGTGGGCGGCGCGCAGGGCGGCGGCCGGGTCGGTGCGGCCGGGGGCGTGCACGCCCTCGGCGTACCCGAGGAACGCGGCGCACCAGGGTTCGTTGAGGGTCGTCCAGGTGGTGACGCGGTCCCCGAGCGCCTCGGCGGTCACGGCGGCGTACTCGGCGAACCGGTCGGCCGTCTCGCGCCGGGGCCAGCCGCCGGCGTCCTCGAGCTCCTGCGGCAGGTCCCAGTGGTAGAGGGTGGCGACGGGGCGGATGCCGGCGTCCAGCAGTTCATCGGCGAGGCGGCGGTAGAAGTCGAGGCCCTTGGTGAGGGCGGGGCCGCGGCCGGTGGGCTGGATGCGGGGCCAGGCGATGGAGAAGCGGTAGTCGGTGACGCCGAGCTTCTTCATCAGAGCGACGTCCTGGGGCATCCGGTGGTAGTGGTCGGCGGCGATGTCACCGGTATCGCCGTTGTGCACCTTGCCGGGGGTCCGGCTGAAGGTGTCCCAGATCGACGGCCCCCGGCCGTCCTCGCGGGCCGCGCCCTCGATCTGGTAGGCGGCGGTGGCCGTGCCCCAGCGGAAACCGGCCGGGAAGCCGAGCGCGGACCGGTCCTGCGGCGCGGAGGCGGCGTGCGGGCCGGTGTCGATGGCGGTCATGCGGATTCCTCCGTGGTGTGGGCGGCCCCGTCCGGGGAGGGGCACGTGGGGGTGAGGGCGGGGCGGCGCCGGGCGGGGTCAGCCCTTGACGGCGCCGCGCATGATGCCGCCGACGATCTGGCGGCCCAGCAGGCCGAAGACCAGCAGCACCGGCAGCGTGCCGAGCAGGGTGCCGGCCATGATCACCGACTGGTCGTGGACGTAGCCGCCGCCGAGCTGCCGCAGGGCGACCTGCACGGTCGGGTTCTGGGAGGACAGCGCGACGATGGGCCAGAAGAAGTCGTTCCAGGCGGTCATGAAGGTGAGCAGGCCCAGCACGGCCATGCCGGGGCGGGCGACGGGGACGACGATCGTCCAGAAGATCCGCGCGGTGGAGGCGCCGTCCACCCGGGCGGCCTCGATCAGTTCGTCCGGCAGGGTCTGCACCAGGAACTGCCGCATGAAGAAGACGCCGAAGGCGGATACCAGGCCCGGCAGGATCACCGACTGGAGCTGGTTCACCCACTCCAGCTTGGCGATGAGCATGAACAGCGGGATCACGCCCAGCTGGGGCGGGATCATCATGGTGCCGATGGTGAGGGCGAGCAGCGCGTTGCGGCCCCGGAAGCGCAGCTTGGCGAAGGCGAAGCCGGCCAGCGTGCAGCAGAGCACGGTGCCGATGGTGATGGAGCCGGAGACCACAAGGGAGTTGACCAGCGCCTTGCCGATGGCGGCCTCGGCCAGAGCCGCCTCGAAGTTGGTGAAGAGGTTCTCCCCCGGCGTCAGAGCCGGGGGGACCTGGGCCATTTCGGCGTTGGAGCGGCTGGCGGCGACGATCGTCCAGTAGAAGGGAAACGCCGAGAAGATCAGCGCGACGATGAGCAGCGCGTAGGTGATCTTGCCCGCGCGCATGCCGCTGGTGTGCCGGGGCGGTCTGCGACGGCGGTCCGGGGACGGCGGGCCGGCGGGCGGACGGGCGGGGCCGGCCGGGCGTGCGGTCAGGGTGGTCATCGGCCGGTCTCCTTCCGGGCGCGGCGGCGGAGCAGGAGGGCGTTGACACCGACCACGACCACGATGAGCAGGAACATCACCCAGGCGATGGCGGCGGCCCGGCCGAGGTGGAAGAAGCCCCAGCCCTGTTCGTAGAGGTAGAGGCCGAGGGTCTGGTACTGGTGCGAGATGCCGCCGGAGACCGAGCCCTCGTAGAGCAGGGGCTCGCCGAAGAGCTGGGTGGCTCCGATGGTGGAGACCACGACGGTGAAGAGGATGGTGGGGCGCAGGCCCGGCAGGGTGACGTGGAAGAACTGCCGCCAGCGCGAGGCACCGTCCATCTCCGCCGCCTCGTAGAGGTCGTTGGGGATGGTCTGCATGCCCGCCAGATAGATCAGGGCGTTGTAGCCGGTCCAGCGCCAGATGACGATGGTGGACACGGCGATCTGGGAGGCCACCGTGCCGGTCTGCCAGTCCACCGGTCCCAGGCCCACCAGGCCGAGGGCCTGGTTGACCAGCCCGTAGTCGCGTCCGAAGAGCTGGGCGAAGACGAGGGTCGCGGCGGCCACCGAGGTGGCGTAGGGCAGCAGCATCGCGGTCCGGAAGAAGGTGCGCCCGCGCAGCTTGTAGTTGAGCAGGTGGGCCAGTCCGAGAGCCATCATCAGCTGCGGGACGGTGGAGATCACCCCGATGGTGAAGGTGTTGCGCAGGGCGGTCCAGAAGAACTCGTCGGCGAAGATCGCGGTGTAGTTGTCCAGTGCCCGCCATTCCATCTCGCCCGGGTTCTGGAGCTGTACGCGATGGAGCGACACATAGGCGGTGTAGATCAGCGGGAAGAGCCCGAAGGCGGCGAAGAGGGTGAAGAACGGGGCGATGTAGGTGTACGGGGAGGCCGCCCGCCGGGCGCGGCGGGCCGCCGACGGCCGGTGGGACCGGGTGGCACCACCGGCCGGCGCGGTCTGGGTCATGGGGGACCTTCGGGTGATCGAGGGGACGGGCGGGTCAGCCGAGGACGTTGTCGATGCCCTTCATGGCGTTCTGCCAGGCCTTGCCGGGCTCGGTGCCCTTCCGCTCGATCTCGCTGAGGGCGTTGGTGATCTGGTCGGCGATGCTCTTGTCGTGGATGCCGAGGACCTGGACCGGGGCCTCCTGGGCGGCGTCACCGAAGATCCGGCCGATGGGGGCGTCGGAGAAGTACGGGTCGGTGGTGCCGGCGATCTCCTCGATGGCGCCGGTGGCCGAGGGGAAGTGACCCTGGCTGCGGAAGAGCTTGGCCTGCTGCTCGGGCGCGGTGAGCCACTCGATCAGCTTGTACGCCTCTTCCTTCTGCTTGGCGGCGGCGGGGATGGTCAGGTACGAGCCGCCCCAGTTGCCCGCCCGGTCGCCGGGCAGCGCCGCGATGTCCCAGGTGCCCTGGCCCGCTTCGCCCGCCTGGCCCTTGATGTAGCCGAGCATCCAGGCGGGGCAGGGCAGGGTGGCGAAGGCGCCGGTGGAGAACGCCTGGTTCCACTGCGGTGACCACTGGTCGAGGGCCGCGCTGAGCCCGTCCCCGGCGGCGCGGGCGGAGGTCTCCCAGGCGGTGCGGACGGCCGGGCTGTCCTCATGGATCAGCTCGCCGGCCGCGTCGTAGTAGCGCTCCTCCTCCTGGCCGATCATGACGGCGTAGAGGCTGCCGACGCTGTCGATCCAGGCGCTGCCGTCGGGGGCGGTATCCATGTACCGCTCGCCCAGCTCCAGGTAGCCGTCCCAGGTGGCCCACAGGCCCGCCAGTTCCTCCCGGTCGGTGGGAAGGCCGGCCTCGGCGAGGAGATCGGTGCGGTAGCACATGGCCTGCGGGCCGACGTCGGTCCCCAGTCCGAGGACCGCCCCCTCGGGGGTGGTGGCGGCCGACCACTTGGCCGGGGCGAACTCGCTCTCCAGGGCGTCGGCACCGTACGCGGTGAGGTCCTCGAAGCGGTCGGCCTGCTGCTGGGTGACGGAGGCGATCCGGCCGACCTCGATGCCCTGGACATCGGCGAGGCCACCGCCTCCCGCGAGCCGGGTCTGGAGGGACTTCCAGTAGTCCTGCTCGTCCTGGGTGTCGGTCTGCTTGATGGTGATGCCGGGGTGGAGGTCCTCGTACTCGTCGTAGAGCCCGGCCTCCTCGTAGCCGAAGGAGCCGAAGAGGTCGACGGTGAGGGTGACGGTGCCGCCGTCGCCGCCGGAGCCGGACGCCCCTTCCGAGGAACCCGAGCAGGCGGCGAGCAGGGTACCGGTGAGAAGCACGGCGCCGAGGCGGAGACCGGTCCGTCTCGTGGAACCGATGGCGGCTCGGGTGTTGGGCATGGGAAGCCTCCCTGGCTTCGAGTGGAGCTGCGCTTGAGAGCGCTCTCAGAACTGGTGGCGAGCGTGCCCGAACCTCCACCCCTCGTCAAGCCCGGAAGAGGTAACGGATCGATCGCCGCAGCCCACGCGCACGCCCGTGACCTGCACGGGTGCACCCAAAGGCCCTGCTCACGCACACCGGCGGACCATGAGAGCGCTCCCATCCGAACGCGCCCCTCCGTTGGCGGTTTTCCAGAACCGGACCGAGAGGCGCCCCAGGCATGCACGCCCACCACCCGCCCCACCCCGGCATGACCTCGGGCATCGCGGGTGCCTCCGTCCATACTATTGACCGTCCACCGTCAGGCGCTTACGTTGACGAGCATCCTTGAGAGCGCTCTCAGAAAGGCTGCTCATGAGATTCCGCAGACGTCTCGCCATCCTGGCGGCGGCCGCCATGGCCGCCACAGGCCTGGCGACGACCACCGGGGCCGGTGTCGCTTCGGCAGCCACCGTCGAGGTGGGCAAGGGAAGTTACAGCGACGTTCGCCCACCGGGAAGGCAGGGGCCCTCCGACTTCGACGGCCGGCCGGTCACGCCGAAGGTCACGTCCGCCATGGCGGACGAGCCCGTGCCGACCAACGACTGGTGGTCCTCGCTGGTCTTCCAGCGCTTCTCCGCCAACCCGTGGTCCGAGAACATGTACGGACACCCCCTGACCTACAAGGCGGTGTCCGGCGGGCTGGAGATCGGCTACCCGACCACCCACCAGATCGTCGGCGGGGGCCGCCAGTACGAGTTCCCGCACGAGGCAGACCTGACGCTCGGCCTGGCGGGCCTCAACTCCCCCGACGCCAAGGCGGACGGCTGGAGCGACTGGACCGTCACCCCCTACTGGAACGACGGCACGCGCACGCTGCGGGCGACCATCGGCCACGGCATGCCCTACGTGTACGCCGAGGGCACGGGTGGCGCGGCGCAGATCACCGCGGCGGCCCCGCCGGCCGTCTTCGCCGACCGGGGCAACGTCCTGGGCGTCACCATCTCGGGCCATCACTACGCGCTGTTCGCCCCGACCGGCAGCGACTGGACGGTCTCCGGCAACGAGATCCGCGCCCAGCTCGGTTCCGGCGGCTACTTCTCGCTGGCGGTCCTGCCCACCGAGGACGCGCTCTCCGACTACGAGAAGTACGCCTTCAGCTTCGTGACGGGCTCGACCGTCGACTGGGAGTACCTGGAGGGCGAGGGCAAGGTCAAGGCGACCTACTCCCTGACCACCGAGGCCAAGGAGGGTGAGGAGAGGGGCACCCTCCAGGCGCTCTACCGCCACCAGTGGCTGCACACGACCGACGAGCTCACCGAGCACTCCTACGTCTCCTCGCGCGGTGAGATGAAGGTGCGCGAAGGCGCTTCCTTCACGACCGTCCAGGATGTCAACGGCGTCCTGCCCGGCCTGCCCAGCGCCCCCGGCGTCGACGAGGCCAGGCTCAGGACGTACATCAACGAGGTCCTGACACAGGGCGACCCGTTCAGCGGCGCCATCGACACCTACTGGACCGGCAAGGCCCTGGGCAAGCTCGCCCAGCTCGTGCCGATCGCCGACCAGATCGGCGAGACCGCGAACCGGGACAGGCTCCTCGACCTGATCAAGGAGCGCATGGAGCAGTGGTTCACCGTCGGCGGGCCTTCCGAGTTCTCCTACGACAAGGACTGGCGCACACTCATCGGCTACCCGGCCTCGTACGGCAGCGACACGGAGCTGAACGACCATCACTTCCACTACGGCTACTACGTGATGGCCGCCGCGATCATCGCGCAGTACGACCCTGTGTGGGTCGCCGACTCCGAGTGGGGCGGCATGGTGAAGGAGCTGATCAGGGACGCCGCCAGTCCGGACCGGGAGGACAGCACGTACCCGTTCCTGCGTGGCTTCGACGTCTACGCCGGCCACAGCTGGGCCGCCGGTCACTCCGCCTTCGCCGCGGGCAACAACCAGGAGTCGTCCTCGGAGTCGGTCAACCTCAGCGCCGCGCTGATCATGCTGGGCTCCGCCACGGATGACAAGGAGATGCGCGACCAGGGCGTCTACATGATGACCACCGAGTCGGAGGCCATCGCCCAGTACTGGTTCGACGCCGACCAGGAGGTCTACCCCGAGGACTTCACCCACGACATCGTGGGCATGGTCTGGAGCAGCGGCGGCGCCTACGCGACCTGGTGGACGGACAATCCCGAGGAGATCCACGGCATCAACTTCCTCCCGGTGACCGGCGCTTCGCTGCACCTGGCCCGGGAGAAGGACATGCTCCGCCGCAGCATCGAGGAAATGGAGCGGGAGAACGGCGGCCCGGCCGTCGAGTGGCGGGACATCATGTGGGAGGTCCAGGCGCTCTACGACCCGGCCGGGGCCATGGCGTTCTGGGACCGGTGGAACGGCGGCTACGTCCCCGAGGAGGGCGAGACGAAGGCCCACACCTACCACTGGATCGCCACGCTGGACTCCATCGGCGCACCGGAGATGACCGTCACGGCCAACATGCCGTCGGCCGTGGTCTTCGAGAAGAACGGCACCCGCACGTACGCCGCGCACAACTACGGCGACGAGGAATGCTCGGTGCGGTTCTCCGACGGCGGCGTCCTGAACGTCCCGGCCGGTACCACCGCGTCCGGGGACGGCGACGACACGGAGCTCGGCACGCTGTGCGGCACCCCGGGCGACGGCGGGGGCGACCCGCCGGCGGACGACGAGAAGCCCTCCGCGCCCGGCACCCCGGTCGCCACCGGCATCACCGACGACTCCGTCACCCTGGAGTGGGAGCCCGCCGAGGACGACAACGGGATCAGGAACTACGACGTCCTGCGCGGCAGCACGAGAGTGGCCACGGTGACCGAGACCTCGTACACCGACACCGGGCTGACCCCCGGCACCGAGTACACCTACCGTGTGCGGGCCCGCGACACCGCCAGCCAGGTCGGCCCGGCCAGCGGCACCCTGACGGTCACCACCACCGGTGACGCTCCCCCGCCGTACGTCACGGGTGACACCTTCTACCCGCGGTCGGGCGGCGAACTCACCACCGCCCAGGGCTCGGAGTCCTCCGACACCATCCCGTCCGCCGGTGGCACGAACAACGACGGAACGCCGGCGAATCCGCTCGTCTACGAGGTGCACAACGTGAAGGGCACCCTGAAGCAGGGCTCCGGCACGGCCTTCACCTTCCTCGTGGACGCCGGCACCTCCGTCGGGCACGCCCAGCAGGTCCGGGTGTCCTACGACCTGACCGGAGACGGCACGTTCGAACGGACGGAGACCTTCCGCTACTTCGCCACCGACCCGGTCCCGGGCTGGGAGGAGTACTCCTCCGCCCGGCAGGGACTGCACTCCTCCTCGGGCACCCTGGGCGATCTGGTGGGCGGAACCATCCGCGTGGAGGTCTGGAGCGCGCTGGGCAACGGTCCGTCCACCCTCCGGGTCGGCTCGGGTTCGGTCCTCACCGTCCCCTTCGCCTGACCGGCGGCTGCGGGCCCCGGCGCGGCCGGGCGGTCACGCGGAGCCGCGCCGGACCAGTTCCGTGGGCGTGATCACCGAGCCCGGGGTACGTGCCCCGGGCTCGGTGGTGTCCTCGGTCACCATGCGCATGAGAAGCCGGACCATCAGGTGGCCCATGCCCTCGATGTCCTGGCGCACGGTGGTCAGCGGCGGGTCGGTGGCCTCGGCCACCGACCGCATGTCGTCGAAACCCACCAGTGCCACGTCCTCGGGGACCCGGCGGCCCTGTCCGCGCAGGACGCGCAGCGCACCGGAGGCCATCAGGTCGCTGGCGGCGAAGACGGCGTCCAGATCGGGAGCCTGCTCCAGCAGGCGGGCCATGGCGGCGGCGCCGCCCGCCTCGGTGAAGTCCCCCTGGGCCAGCAGCGCGGGGTCGGGGTCCAGCAGGACGTCGCGGTAGCCGTCGAAGCGGTCGGTGGCCGAGGTCTGGTCGGCGGGCCCGGCGATATGGGCGATGCGCCGGCGGCCCAGGGCCACCAGGTGCCTCACGGCCTCGCGGGCTCCGCCGCGGTTGTCGGCGTCCACATAGGGGACGGACGGCTGCCGGCCGGCGCCCGGCCAGCCGGGGCGGCCGCCGAAGACCGCGGGGATCCGGGCCCGGAGGATCACCGTGGGAAGCGCGTCGTCGTTGTGGACGGAGAAGGCCAGGGCACCGTCCACGTGTCCGCCCGTGAGGTAACGGGAGATCCGCTCGTAGTCGTCGCGTCCCTCTGCCCACAGCAGGACCAGCTGGGAGTCGTGGACGGTGAGCTCCCGGCTGATACCGCGGATCTGCTGGGCGAAGAACGGGTCGGTGAAGATCCGGAACTCCGGCTCCGCGATGATCACCGCCACGGCTCCGTGGCGGCGGGTCACCAGGGTGCGCGCGGCCTGATTGGGCACGTAGCCGAGCTCGTTCACCGCCACCCGCACCCGCTCCACCAGCGCCGGGCGCACCCCCGACCCGCCGTTCACCACTCTGGAGACCGTCGCCCGGGACACCCCCGCACGGGCCGCGACAGCCTCCAGGGTGGGCCGGGTCCCGGCTGGCGATCCGGACAAGGGCGCTCTCCTCGGCAATGGTGCGGGGCCTGTCCCACGGGTCGGACGTACCCGGGCACGATAGCTGCTCCCAGTTTACGAGAGCGCTCCCAGGAGGGCGGGCCGCCGGCGGGGCGCGGTGCCGCCCGGAGCCCGGGAGGGCCGCCGGCCGGTCGCGCCGCACCTGTGACGAGGGCCCTGCGGGGCTCCTGCCTGGGGGGTGATTGCTCCATCGCGGCTTATGGGGGATGGTTGCCGGAAGGAAACTTCCACTATCGACCCGAGTGAGGTGAATGGCCGCCGAAGGCCTGTTCGTGTGGTGAGCCCAGCAAGACGTACCCGTGGCACACAGCAACCGGGGGCCGGTGCGGACGCCGGTACCCCGCTCCTGGCCGCCCCGTATCCGGTGCTCGCGGTGAGCGCGGCCGGTGTCGTCCAGCAGGCCAACGCCGCCGCGGCGGCGTTGTTCCCCCCGGCGGCACCGGGAACCCCGCTGGCGAGCGCGGCGCCCGGGTGGCTGGTCACGGGCCACCGCCGGTTCACCGCCGCCGGGCCGCCCGGCGGTTCCTCCGCCGCCGTGGAGGGCGCGGTGGGCGAGCGGTTCTTCGAGGCGCACGCCACCCGGCCCGCCGCCGGCCAGGTGGTGTGGTGGCTGATCGACGCCACCGACCGCAGGCTGGCCGAGGAGGCGCTGCGGATCGAGCGTGAGCGCACCGCCTTTCTGACCGAGGCGTCCGATCTGCTGTTGTCCTCGCTGAACCTGGACCGCTGCATGGACGTGACCGCGCAGCTCGCGGCGCGGCATCTGGCGGACGCCGCGATCGTGGTCGCGCCGGTCTCGGGGCGCCGCACTCCGGTGACGCTCTGCGTGCGCGGCGGCAGTCCCGCGCGGCGTACGCCGGTGGTGCGCGAGGACGACGTGCCGGGGCTGGGAGAGGCGCTGCAGGGCTTCCCCCCGGTCCCCTCCCGGTGGACGGAACCGGCCCTGGCGCCGCAGTGGATGGTTCCTGAGGGCTTCGGCGAGGTCGGCTCGATGATGATCACCCCCCTGCCCGGCCAGGGCGTCCCGGCAGGTGCCCTGGTCCTGCTGCGCCACTCCGAGGAGCCGTTCCCGGAGAACGAGGAGGGCTTCGCCCGGATCTTCGCGGCCCGGGCGGGCACGGCCATGTCGGCGGCCCGGCTCTACGCGGAGCAGGCGTCCATCACCGAGACGCTGCTGCGGGAGCTGCTGCCGCCCAAGCTGGAGCACGTGGACGGCGTCGAGTTCGCCGCCGGTTACCGGGCAGCGGGCGAGGGGGAGCGGATCGGCGGCGACTTCTACGATCTGCACCCGGCCGCCGGAGCCGGCCAGGAAACCCTGGTGGTGCTGGGGGATGTCTGCGGCAAAGGGCTGGAGGCCGCCGTGCTGACCGGCAAGATACGCAACACCCTGCACGCCCTGCTGCCGATGTCCGGCGACCACCGGGGCATGCTGCGGCTTCTGAACGGCGCACTGGTCGACTCGCACCACACCCGTTTCGCCACCCTGGTGCTCGCCTCCGCCGCCCGCGAGGGGGAGGGCGTGCGGCTGCGGCTGACCAGCGCCGGGCATCCGCCGCCGCTGATCGTCCGCGCGGACGGCCGGGTCGAGGAGGCGGACACCGGCGGCAGCCTGGTCGGCGTGCTGCCGGAGATCGACGCCCGCACCGCCCGGGTACACCTGGCACGGGGCGAGACGTGCGTGCTGTTCAGCGACGGGATCACCGAGGCCAGGGGCGGCCCCCTGGGCGACACGATGTTCGGGGAACGGCGCCTGCGGGCTGCCCTGTCCGAATGCGCCGGGCTGCCGGCCGAGGCGGTCGTGGAGCGGTTGCAGATGCTCACCTCGCACTGGGTGGGCAACCGCCACCACGACGACATGGCGGTCGTGGCCATCACCGCCCCGAGAACCTTCCTCCCGGCACCGCCCGGCGCCCGGAAGGACAGCGGCAGCCAGGAAACGGAAGGATCGTACTCATGACCGCCACCGCGCCGCCCGACGGGCAGGACGTGCGCGCATGGGCGTCGAAGCTGTGGGACGTGGTCGGCACCGGCGACGAGCCGGCGGCTGTGAACTGTGCCGCCGCGGCCCTGGAAGCCGGGGTCACCGCGGAGAGCGTGCTGCTGGACATGGTCGGCGCCGTGCAGCGCAGGGTCGGTGAGGAGTGGGCGGCCAACCGCCTGACGGTCGCCCGTGAGCACGCTGCCACCGCCGTCAGCAACCGGGTCGTCACCGCCCTTCCCGGTCTGCTCCCGGCGTGGCCGGCCGGGCGGCCCGCTCACCGGCCGGGCGGCCGGCCGAGCACGAACCGATGGTGGGAGCGGTCCAGTTGCCGTTGGCCATGACGGTGAAACCGAAACCCGTCGCCGCTCCGGGCGGCAGGCTGCCGTTGCCGTTGGGCCTCATGGTCATCACGTTGCCGCCGCTGTCCCGGCTGGGGGTGCCGTTCCAGGTCGTGGAGATCCGCTGCGGGGAACGCACGGTGACGGTGACCCGCCAGTTGCTGATCGGCTGGTTGCCGGCCCGGACGGTCACCCTGCCGTGGAGGCTGTCGCCCCAGCGGTCCGTCTCCTCGCAGGACACGGTGCAGGCGCCGCTGCCGCCTCCGTTGTCCCCACCGCCGTTGTCGCCGCCGGAGCCACCGAGGGCAGACAGCACCGCGTCGTAGGCGGGCTTCTTGTTGTCGTTGCCGTCGAACAGCAGCGGGGTCCCGCCGCTGCGCCAGGAGTGCTTGTCGGTCAGTAGCTGCGCCGCAACCCCCCGCTCCCCACCCCGGGACAGCCGCGCCCGCGGCCCCCGCACGCCCGGCCGCCGCGCTTGACAATGTACCCCGGGGGGGTATGTTGGAGGCAGTGAGAGAGCCGCTCGCACCAACTCGTGCGGCCCGAATCCAGGAGGCTTCGCCATGGGCACCACCACGTCCGGAACCACCACCGAGTACACCGTTACCGGTATGACCTGCGGTCACTGCGTCACGTCCATCACGCAGGAGGTCGAGAAGGTCGCCGGCGTGACCGGCGTCAACGTCGACCTGGCCACCGGCAAGCTGACCGTCACCTCCGAAGGTGGCGTCGAGGACACCGCGGTGGCGGAGGCGGTCACCGAGGCCGGCTACGAGCTGGCCTCCGCTCCCGAGGAGCCGGCCGCCAGCTGCTGCGGCACCTGCCACTGACCCGGCCACCCGGGCCCGCGGGCGCGGCGCGCGCACCGCGGGCCCGGCACATCCCAGCGCGCGAGGCGTCGGCCGCCCGGCACGGCAGGCGGACCAGAAGGAGAACGCGATGAACACTCTCACCAAGCTCGGCGCCTTCGCCGCCGGTGTCGCCCTGACCTTCGCGGGGGCGTATGCCGCGGGGCACACCGTGGGCCCTGAGCCGTCCGATCCCGCCCCCGCCCATCACTCCGGCGGATCCGGCCACGAATCCCATGACGAGCAGGCCACGGGCACCCCCGCCCTCGCCGGGGGCCTGCAGGTCTCCGACCGCGGCTACACCCTGCACCCGCCGGCAGAACCGCTGGAGGCCGGCGAGGAGACCGACTTCCGGTTCACCGTCACCGGCCCGGACGGCGAGCCGCTCACCGAGTACACCCCCTCGCACGAGGAGGACCTGCACCTCATCGTGGTCGGCAGGGACCTGTCCGGCTACCAGCACCTGCACCCCGAACGCGACGCCGAGGGGACCTGGAGCGTCCCGATCACATTCGGCAACGCCGGCGACTACCGGGTCTTCGCCGACTTCGCCCCCCTCGACCCCTCCGTCGGCGGGCTCACGCTCGGCGCCGACGTGGCGGTCTCCGGGCCGTACGAGCCGGCCGCTCTCCCCGATCCGGGGAACACCGCGGAGGTGGACGGCTACACCGTGACGCTGGAGGGGGCGCCCACCACCGGATCGGCCGGCGAGGTGACCCTGTCGGTCAGCCGGGACGGCGAACCGGTCACCGACCTGGAGCCCTACCTCGGCGCTTACGGCCATCTGGTCGCGCTGCGCCAGGGAGACCTCGCCTACCTGCACGTCCACCCGAACGGCGAGCCCGGTGACGGCAGGACGGAGGCCGGGCCTGAGATCTCCTTCAGCACCCAGGCCCCCAGCCCTGGCACCTACCGGCTGTACCTGGACTTCCGGCACGACGGCGAGGTCCGCACCGCGGAGTTCACCGTCACCGTGACCGGCGACGCCTCCGGCCGGGCCCCGGCCGCCGGCGGACACGACGACGGCCACGACCACTGACGCCGGCCACCCCGGCCACCGGATACCCCACCCCCGTACCCTGGAGCCACAGGAAGCGGGCGGCGGAAGCGGTGCGGTGGCCCGCACGCCTCACCCGGCACCCGCCGGGCCGCTCTTGACGCCACTCCTGCCCGAGGAGCAGTGATGACGACCCCAAGCACCTCCGATACCAGTACCGCCACGGCGGCCCAGGTCGAACTCGCCATCGGCGGCATGACCTGCGCCTCCTGCGCCGCCCGCATCGAGAAGAAGCTCAACCGGATGGACGGGGTCGAGGCCACGGTCAACTACGCCACCGAGAAGGCGAAGGTGACCTACCGCGACGACATCGCGGTCCAGGACCTGATCGCCACGGTGGAGGCCACCGGCTACACGGCCGCCCCGCCCGCCCCTCCGGCCTCCGCGGGCGACGCCGCGGCGGGCGGGGCCGCCCCCGAGGAGGTCGACGAGCTGCGGCCGCTCCGGCACCGCCTGCTCGTCGCCCTCGCCCTGGCCGTACCGGTCATCGCGATGGCGATGGTCCCCGCCTGGCAGTTCGAGTACTGGCAGTGGCTCTCACTCACCCTGGCGGCCCCGGTCGTCGTCTGGGCGGGCTGGCAGTTCCACCGGGCCGCCTGGACCAACGCCCGGCACGGCACCGCCACCATGGACACGCTCGTGTCGGTGGGAACCACCGCCGCGCTGCTGTGGTCGACGTGGGCCCTGTTCTTCGGCACGGCCGGCGAGCCGGGCATGACCCACGCGTTCGAGTTCACCATCGCCAGGACCGACTCCAGCGGGGACATCTACCTGGAGGTCGCCGCCGGCGTCATCGCCTTCATCCTGGCCGGACGCTACTTCGAGGCCCGGTCCAAGCGCACGGCCGGAGCGGCGCTGCGTGCGCTGCTGGACCTGGGCGCCAAGGAGGTCACCGTCCTGCGGGACGGCAAGGAGGAGCTGATCCGCACCGAGAACCTGGCGGTGGGTGACCGGTTCCTGGTCCGTCCGGGCGAGACGATCGCCACCGACGGTGTGGTGATCGAGGGCAGTTCGGCCGTGGACGCCTCCATGCTCACCGGGGAGTCGGTGCCGGTGGAGGTGGCCGTCGGGGACACCGTGACGGGCGCCACGCTCAACGCGGGCGGGCGGCTGGTCGTCGAGGCGAGCCGGGTGGGTTCCGACACCCAGCTGGCCCGGATGGCCAAGCTCGTGGAGGACGCGCAGAACGGCAAGGCCGCGGCCCAGCGCCTGGCCGACCGGGTGTCCGCCGTCTTCGTGCCGGTGGTCATCGCCATCGCCTTCGGCACCCTGGGCTTCTGGCTCGGCAGCGGCGCGGGGCTGTCCGTCGCGTTCACCGCGGCCGTCGCCGTCCTGATCATCGCCTGCCCCTGCGCCCTGGGCCTGGCCACGCCGACCGCGCTGATGGTCGGCACCGGGCGCGGCGCGCAGATCGGCATCCTCATCAAGGGGCCCGAGGTCCTGGAGAACACCCGCAAGGCGGACACCATCGTCCTGGACAAGACCGGCACCGTCACCACGGGCCGGATGACCCTCCTGGCGGTGCGCACCGCGGAAGGCGAGGACGAGACGGAGGTCCTGCGCCTGGCGGGCGCCCTGGAGCACGCCTCGGAACACCCCATCGCCCAGGCGGTGGCGGCCGGCGCCCAGGAGCGGGTCGGAACGCTGCCGGCTCCGGAGGACTTCGCGAACATCGCGGGCCTCGGGGTGCAGGGTGTCGTGGACGGCCACGCCGTGCTGGTGGGCCGCGAGAAGCTGCTGGAGGACTGGGCGATCGTGCTGCCGCCGGCTCTGGCCGAGGCCAAGGCCGCGGCGGAGCAGCAGGGCCGCACGGCCATCACGGTGGCATGGGACGGACGGGCCAGGGCCGTGCTGGAGGTGGCCGACGCCATCAAGCCGACCAGCGCGGAGGCGATCCGGCGGCTGCGCGCACTGGGTCTGACCCCGATCCTGCTGACCGGTGACAACCGGGCGGTCGCGGAGTCGGTGGCGGCCGAGGTCGGCATCGACGAGGTCATCGCCGAGGTCATGCCGGAGGACAAGGTCGCCGTCGTCCAGCGGCTCCAGGCCGAGGGCAAGTCGGTGGCCATGGTCGGGGACGGCGTGAACGACGCCGCGGCCCTGGCCACCGCGGACCTGGGGCTGGCCATGGGCACCGGCACCGACGCCGCGATGGAGGCCGGTGACCTGACGCTGGTCCGCGGCGACCTTCGCGCCGCAGCCGACGCCATCCGGCTCTCCCGCAAGACCCTGTTCACCATCAAGACCAACCTGTTCTGGGCCTTCGCCTACAACACCAGTGCGGTGCCGCTGGCGGCGATGGGCCTGCTCAACCCGATGCTGGCCGGCGCCGCCATGGCGTTCTCCTCGGTCTCGGTGGTGGCCAACAGCCTGCGGCTGCGGGCCTTCCGCGCGGCCGACTGACCCCTTCCGCAACCGAACCTGCCGGGGGCGGGCCCCACTCCGGGGCCCGCCCCCGCCGTACGACCCGCTCCCCTCCCTGTCGGCATGACGATGAATCGAGGCAGCAGTGAACGGCGATCACAAGGCCAGGGCGGACGTCCTCAGACGGCTCCGCAGGATCGAGGGGCAGGTGCGCGGGCTGCAGCGCATGGTGGAGGAGGACGTCTACTGCATCGATGTCCTGACCCAGGTGTCGGCGGCCAGCGCCGCGCTCCAGTCGTGCGCGCTGTCCCTGCTCGACGATCACCTCTCCTCGTGCGTGGCCGAGGCCATGGACCACGGGGGTGAGCGGGCCAGGCTGAAGGTGACCGAGGCGTCCCGGGCCATCGCCCGGCTCGTCCGGGCGTGAGGAGCATCTACCATGTGGGGCGACCGGGAGCGGACACGGGAAGGCCCGGCGAGGGGGCGGAGTGCGCCAGTTCGGTGAGCTGGAAGCCGAGATCATGGACCGGCTGTGGACCTGGCAGCGGCCGGCGACGGTACGGGAGGTCGTCGATGACATCAACCGCACCCGGCCCGTCGCGTACACCACGGTGATGACCGTCGCGGACATCCTGCACCGCAAGGGCTGGCTGACCCGGCAGAAGGTCGGCCGGGCCTGGAGCTACCGGCCGGTGTGCAGCCGTGAGGAGTACGCCGCGCGGCTGATGCGTGAGGCCCTGGGGAGCAGCCCGGACCGTTCCGCCGCGTTGCTGCACTTCGTCGAGCGCATGGAGCCCTCCGACGTGGAGGCCCTCAGTGCCGCACTGCGCTCCCTGGGGCAGGGCCCGACGTAGTGGCTCACCATCTCCTGCTGCCGCTGGGGACCGCACTGGGCACGGGTGTGCTCGGACCGGTTCTCCTGGCCCGCATTCGCTGGCCGCAGCAGGCACCACGGCTGGCCGTCAGCCTCTGGCTGCTTCTGGCCTGCACCTTCGTCGTGGCGGGCTGGCTGACTCTCGCCGAACTGCTGCGGGTGGCCGGCCGAGCTCCCGAACCGCTGGGGGCGGTGCTGGCCTGCTCCCCGTGGGGTACGGGGAGCCTGCTGCTCGCCCTCGCGTTCGTGCTGCCGGGCTCGGCGCTGGTGCGGGAGCTGCTGCGCACCCGCAGGACCCGCTCCCGGCACCGGGCCGCGCTCCGGCTCGTCGGACGGAAGTCCCCGGAGGTGCCCGCCACGGTGCTGGACTCCGCCACCCCGGCCGTGTACTGCCTGCCGGGCCTCTCCCCGCAGATCGTGGTGAGCACGGGGGCGCTCAGTGCCCTCACACCGGGACAGCTGCGCGCGGCTCTTGAGCACGAGCGGGCTCATCTCACCGGCCGCCATCACCTTCTGGTCTCCGCGGCCCGCGCGTGCGCCGTCACTATTCCCGGTCTGCCCCTTGCCCGGCGGCTGCGGGAGGATATTCCGCTGCTGCTGGAAATGGTGGCGGACGACCGGGCGATGCGGCGGTGTCCGCCGGAGGAATTGGCGACGGCGCTGTACCGGACGGCCACGGCCGGACCGCCTCCCGGCGCCTTCGGCCTGGGCGGATCCTTTGTACTGCTCCGGTTGCGGCGGATTCTGACGCCGTCCCGGCGGTTCCCCGGCCTGCTGTGCGGGGCGTCCACCCTCACGTGCGCGGTCCTCGTCGGGGCGGCGCTGCTCGGAACCTGCTGCACGCCCTCCGCGTAATCCAACCACTACTGAATTACTAAGTAGTTTCGTAATTTCCTCTCGATCCTTTTCCCTTCCCCAAAGACGCTACTGTCGACTCCCGAGCCAATTCCCTTCGGAGGTAATCGAGATGAGCGCGGTGGACGTGCGGCCGGCCGTGGACGGCGACGCCGCTCCGGTGTCCCGGATCGTGGCCGAGGCCATACGGGACATGTACACCCCGCTGCTCGGGGAGGGAGCCGCCGAGCTTCTGGCGGCCGAGCACTGTTCGCTTCCCCGGATCCGCGCCGAGATCGGCATTCCCGGCGGCGCTCCCGGCTGGCTCGGCTGGCTCGTGGCCGACAGCGGCGACGGCTCCCTGGCAGGCGCCGCCGCGGGCGGGGTGCCCTGCGCCGGGTCGGGGGAGATCTACGTGCTGTGTGTGGCGCCGGCGCGGCAGCGGACCGGGGTGGGCGGCTCACTCCTGGGGGCCCTCACCTCGCGCCAGCTCCGGCACGGCGCGGCCCTCCAGTACGTCTCCCTGCCCGGGCCCCGGTCACCCGCCGCCTTCCCGTTCTTCGCGCGGCACGGCTTCACCCGCTGTGCCCCCTCGGCCGACGATCCGCCCGGCGTCGCGCGGTGCCTGCGGGAGCTCTGACCTGCTGGCATATCCACGCCATCGCGTGGACGCGCAGGCCGCATCGGTGGCAGCCGGCCCCGCGGCGGGACAGGATTCCCTTCAGCGGCACGGAGCCCGGCGGCACGGGCATCCGTCCGCACGGCAGGGCCGGGAGACACCTGGAGGAGCGATGGACACCCGACTGAGCACCGCCGCACCGGCCCTGCCCGAGACCCCCGCACCTCACGCACCGGCCGGCCGGCCGACGGCACCCGTACGGCTGCCCCACGACGCCTGCGGAGCCCGGTGGCTGCCCGGTCTGGAATCCGTGGCCGCACACGGCCCGGGAGCGGGATGGCTGCACGACACCCTCCTGGGACCCCACAGCGCCGACATCGTCAAGTACCTGACTCTGACCGGGTCGAGGCAGGTGAAGGTCCTGGACCTGGGAGCGGGCAGCGGCCGGCTCAGCGTGCCCTTCGCGCATCACGGCCACCGCGTCCAGGCGGTGGACCGCGACTCCCCCAGCCTGGCCCGCCTGGAGTCCTGGGCCGTCCGGCTGGGACCGGACGTCCGGGCCCGCCTCACGCCGGTGCGGGCCGAACTGGCCGGCCTGCGGCTGCGGAGCACCTACCATCTGGCCGTCCTCGCCGGGGCGATGGTCTCGGCCGTCCCCCCGCACCGCCGCCGGGGGCTGTTCCGGGAGATCGCCCGGCATCTGGAGGACGACGGGGCACTGGCCCTGGACTACACCGCGCACGCCCCGGCAGGCCTGGCGAAGGAGCCGTCGCGCACCTGGGCCTTCCAGGTTCCCCGGTTCGACGGCGTCAGCGAACTGGTACTCGCCCGGCAGACCTTCGACCTGCGTACCATGAGCGAACGGATCAGCTACCACTCCAGGCTGCAGGACGGCGAGGGCACCCGGCACTCGGTGCTGACCACCCACAAGTGGATCGTGGACCCGGGAGGACTGGACGCGGACCTCCGTACCGCCGGACTCCGGGTCGCCGAGCGGGAGGAACACCGGATCGACCACCGGACCCGCAGCACACTCCTGGTCTGCCGCGCGTGACCCACGTCACATCGACCTCGACAACTTGGCCATTCTGCTCTAATTGTGTGAATGTCACGTTGGGGAACAGCAGAGTGACGGAAACGGGGGTCGCCGCCACGTGGTGAAGATCGGTGCGGGAGGTCGGCCGGCGGTCAGCCATCCGACACTCTCGCTGTATCAGGAGTTACGGTCCCGGGGCGCGGCCAGCCTCTCGGAGGCGGTCGACGCACTGGGGCTCGACGTCGCAGAGGGCGAGCGCTGCCGGGCGGAACTCATCCAGCTCGGACTGATCGCCCCCGTCGATGCCACCCACGCCACCCGGCAGGACCTGGAGGCCGGCACCCTCCCGGAGGGCGCACCCGACCACGTCACGGCGATCGCCCCCGAGGTGGCGCTGCTTCGCCTGCTGCTGCACGAGCAGGAGCGGCTGCGTGAACACCTGCACCAGGCCGACCGCTCCTACAGCCGGCTGGAGACCCTGGCCAGCGGGTTCCTGCGGGCCGACTCGCTGACCCTCTCGGAGGTCGAGGTGGAGGTGCTGACCGACTACCGGCGCATCCAGCAGGTGCTCGAGGACATCGCCGACACGGTCCGGGACAGTCTCTCCTCCATGTCCCCCGGGGCACTTGCCCGCGAGGTGCCCGAGCGGGTGCTGAGCCGGGACCGCCGGCAACTGGAGAAGGGCGTGCGGGTCCGCGTCATCTGCAATCAGCGCTTCACCTCGGTGCCCGAGTCCGCCGACCTCTTCCGGCGGAGGGCCGAACTCGGCGTGGAGATCCGGCTCTCCCCGGTCGTGCCGATGAACATGACGATCGCCGACAAGCAGTCGGCCCTTCTCCCCATCGACCCGGAGAACCAGCCCACGGGTGCCATCCTGGCCTCCGGACCGGCACTGGTCCGCTCCTATCTGGCCCTGTACGAGTACTGCTGGCACACCGCGGTGCCCTACGGGGAGAACGACCAGCCGGAGCTGGGCGGGGACGGACTGTCCGAGCAGCAGCGCGCGACGCTGCGGATGCTGGCCTCCGGCATGAAGGACGAGAAGATCGCCCGCAGCCTCGGCGTCTCGCTGCGCACGGTGAGCCGCCTGATCTCCGAACTGATGCACGATCTGGGCGCGTCCAGCCGTTTCGAGGCGGGAGTCCGCGCCGCGCAGAAGGGCTGGCTCGCCTGACCGGCACCCCGTCGCACTCGCGCCACCGGCCCGCGAGGATCCTTCTTTGGCGTCGCAGCATGTATGATGCTGCAGTTGTTTTGGCTTGACCAGATTGCGGGGACATGGCTCGGGAGACGGCGGACCGTGAAGCGGTGATCCAGCAGCTCCGCGATGTCGGACTTCGCGTGACCGGCCCGCGGCTGGAGGTTCTGCAGGTCCTGGCCGCGAAGGCCCACCTCGATGTCGAATCGATCACCGAGGAGGCGCGGAGGAATCTCGGCACCCTCACGAGTCAGGCGGTTTACGACATGCTCCGGAATTTTCTGGAGACAGGCCTCGTCACCAAGTTCGAGCGGCCCGGCTGGCCGGCCGTCTTCGAAATCGCCGGACGTCCGCACCACCACGCACTGTGCACGCGGTGCGGCAAGGTCGCGAACGTGGAGGCCATCGCCCCCTCCCCGCCCCGGAAGGGCCTTTCCGGATGGAAGGTGAACGAGGGCGAATTGATCTACAAGGGCACCTGTCCCGAATGCCGCAAGAACTGAACGGAAACGGATATGGGTGCGGCTCCCCCGGAGGGGAGCCGCACCCATGTTCCCGCCCCGGCGGCGGACGGTCCGCCGCCCGGGCCTCACGCTCCGGCGGACGCCGGGGGGGCCGGCCAGTCGTTGTCGCCGCCGGCGTACGTCCCGCCCTTGGCGGGCCAGTCGTTGCCCCCCTCGGCCCGCGCGTCACCCTTGGCCGGCCAGTCGTTGTCCAGCACCTGCCCACCGGCCGGACCGGACGCCTTCTCGGCCGCGTAGGCGCCGGCGGGAACGGCCACCGCGGCGCACAGGGCCGTCGCCAGAGCAAGACGGCGGAGAACGGGGCGGAAGCCGGTCTGTGCGGAGTTGAACGACATGATTCCTCCAGGTGGAATGGATGACTTCGTCTTCCGGTCCCGTGCCGCCGGGATCTCCCGAAGACATTTGAATGATTTCGCATCCACCCGTCGGAATCCATGCCTCGATAAGTCGCGGACATGCCATGGCGCACACCCGACACTCGGCCGGGAATCCGGCCACTCCGGGGGCACCCTCCGCGCGCACATGACGTTTGACACCTACATATATTTGGGTCAGCCAATTTTGCTGCTAGAATTTCCCGGTGGCGCCCCTTGACCTCCAGGGTGGGGCAGGCCACCGGGGCAGGGGCGTGCCGCCGCCCCTGCCCTCCCTCGCGCTCACGGAGTCTCCGGAGCACCGCGCAGGGCCCGGTAGACCTCCAGCGTCCGCTGTGCGGTGACACGCCAGCTCAGCCGGGCGGCGTGACGCGTCCCCGCCACGCCCATGGTGCGTATCAGCTCCGGATCCCCGGCCAGCAGCCGCAGCCGGGCCGCGTAGTCCCGCGGGTCGTGCCCCTGCACCAGGAATCCCGTCACATTGTCGCGGACCGCCGTGGCAAGGCCTCCCACCGCGGCGGCCAGCACCGGTGTCCCGCACGCCTGCGCCTCCAGAGCCACCAGGCCGAACGACTCGCTGCGCGAGGGCATCACCACGACGTCGGCGGCCCGGTACCACAGGGCGAGAAGATCCTGCGGAACAGCCGGCTCGAAGCGGACGACATCCAGAATGCCCAGGCGGGCGCACAGCTTGTACCAGCGTTCGGGCCGGGCCGTGCCGTTGCCGCTCAGCCCTCCGATCACCGGAACGACCAAACGGTGCCGCAACCCGGGATCCACGGCCAGCAGCTCGGCGACGGCCTCCAGCAGCACCTCCGGCGCCTTCAGCGGCTGGATGCGGCCGGCGAAGAGCGGAACGAACGCGCCCGCCGGGAGGCCGAGCCGGACGCGCGCCGCCTCCCGCCCGGGCCCCGGCCCGAACGTCCGCAGATCGACGCCGGGCCGGACCACCTCGGTGCGCCTGGGCGCCGCACCGTACAGCCCGCGCAGCGCCTCCGCCTCCGCCTCGGTGTTGGCGATCAGCCGGTCCGCGGCGCGCACCACACGGTGCTCCCCGCCGACCCGGTGTGCCGGCTCCGGCCGGTCGCCGTCGGCGAGCGCTCCGTTCTTCACCCGGGCCAGCGTGTGCATGGTGTGAACCAGCGGCACGCCCCAGTGCCGTGCCGCCACCCGTCCCACCTGCCCGGACAGCCAGTAGTGCGAGTGCACCACGTCGTAGGGCCGCTCTCCGTCCCGGCACACGTCACGCAGCAGGCTGACCGAGAACTCCGTCAGCCGGGAAGGCAGTTCCTCCTTCGGCAGCGGCCCTCTGGGGCCGGCCTGTATGTGCCGCACCCGGACGCCGGGGGCCAGCGGGACGACCGGCGGCCGGCCCTCCCCCCGGCACCGGGTGAACAGGTCGACGCTGGCGCCCAGTTCGGCCAGGCACCGGGATAGGGCGACCATGTAGACATTCATGCCGCCCGCGTCACCGGTGCCTGGTTGGTGCAGCGGCGAGGTGTGGACAGTCAGCATGGCGACGCGCAGCGGGCGGGTGGCAAGGGACACGTGGACTCCTCGGGGAGAAGGCCGCGTGCCGCCCCCGCCGCGGGCTCACGGCGCTGAGGCACGCGGCGGACTGCGGGGGACGTCGGTTCAGATGCCGAACACAGGACCGGGGGGCGGGACGATGCGGGTACCGGGTGCCGGGCCCTCCAGTGCCCCGGCCCGCACGGGCTCGCCGGCCGGCAGGCGGAGCGCGGCGGCCAGCCGGCCGGCCCCTTCCGGCATCACGGGCCAGGCCCACGCCGCCAGCGCGGCAGCCACGTGGAGCTGGGCCAGCAGCGCCGAGCGGTGCCCCGGCCTTCCGCCGGGCCGCCCGCGCCCGTGCGCGTTGACATGCCCGAAGTCGGAGGCCGACACGACGGCCTCGTCCAGCAGCGCCACCGCTCTGCGTGGATCGAAATGATCCGGGCCGTAGGTCTCACGCAGCTCGTCCACGGTCCGGTCGAGCCGGGACCGCAGCGTCTGCCATCCGGAGCCACCCGGCTCGCCGTCGGGGACCAGTCCGTCGCACTCCTCCCGGACAGCGGCGAACAGCCCGTTCAGCCAATGGTTCCAGGTGCCGTCGAGCAGTCGGCGGGTCTGTTCCAGCTCACCCCGGTGGAAGTCGGTGGCCCGCCCGGTGGGGCGCGCCTGGAGGACGTGCCGGCGAAGCGCGTCGGAACCGTACTCGGTGAGCAGATCGAGCACCCAGACGGCGTGCCGGGCTCCGGTGGAGAGCGCCTGTCCGTCCAGCCGGTAGAGCTCGTTGACGCAGAAACGCTGGGGCAGCTTCAGGCCTCGCGAGACGAGCAGCACGGGAAAGAGCACCGCCTGGCAGAAGGAGTGCCCGAAGCCGCAGAAATGGACGCTGCGCTCCGGGAACGGCCGGCCGCCGGCCTCCCAGCTGTAGAGATGGACGGCCGCGGCCTCGAAGCACGCGTCGATCCGGTGGCCGGAGAACCCTTCGACGGGCACCGGAACGCCCCACTCCCCCGGGTGCCCGACCGGGAGGAAGGGCAGCCCGTCGTCGGCGAGCCCTTCGCACAGCGCCGCCATCCTCGGGGGCATCGCGGCACCGGCCCAGTGTCCGGTCAGGTGTTCCCGGAAGGACTCCAGGGCGAGATGAAGGCGACGGCAGCGTCGCGGCCGGGCGGCGGTGCCGCAGGCCGCGCACACGGGATCGATGAGGTCCCCTCCGTCATTGGGCCGGGCACAGGTGCGGCAGATGCCACCGTCGCAGCCCGCCCCGCAGTGCGGGCAGGTCCCCGAGACGTGGGCCGAGTGCAGCCACCGCTCGCACGGCGCGCAGTACGGCAGCAGTCCTGCGCGGGGGGTGATGACGCCATCGGCGTACAACTCCAGGAAGAGCTCCTGCAGCCAGTGGCGGTAGCGCGGGTCGGAGGCGGGCTGCACGACGGAGTCGAACTCGATGCGGGCGTGCTGCCAGTCGGCACCGATGGCCTCGGTGTATCCCTCGGCCACCTCGGCCGGTTTGCGGTTGTGGCGCAGCGCGCGCAGTTCCACCGAGCCCGTGTGGCCGGCGATCGCCGTGGTGGAGGTGACCTGCTCGCCGTCGGCCCGCAGGAAGCGGCGCATGACGTCGGCCGCGACATACGGACCGGCCAGGTGGCCGATGTGGAGTTCGCCGTGCGCCGCCGGCGGTGTCGTGGTGATCCAGAGATGGGAATCCATGCGGGAGCTCCTCGATGCTACCGGGGCTCGAAATGAAACGACCGCACAAAGCAGTCGCGGGGCTGCTCTATGGCGTAGACGATGCATTCGAACAATGCCTGCGTGGTGGGCTCTCCGGGCGCCCTTACGGCCGCGTCGCCGTCGCTTCCCGCGTGCAGCGGGGCTGCCGCCGAGAAGTCCGGGGGGTGAAAGGAGAAAACCCTGAGATCGAAGGGTTTCAGCCGACGGGCGAGGACATCGGCGAAACCGGTCTGGGCACTGCGCGCGGCGTGGAACGCCTCGTGCGCGAGTGTCTGCCGGGCGTCCTCGCCGACCGGGATCATGTGCACGATGTCGGGCCGGGGCGACACCTTCAGCAGCGGCAGGAAGTGCTTGACGACCAGGACGGTTCCGCTGGCTGTGGAGCCGATCGTCTCCACGATCCGCTCGTCGGAGGCCGACTCGAAGCCCGTCCCCTCCAGCCACCGGGCACCGCTGTTGACCAGCAGATCGACCCGGTCGGTGCGGTCCCCCACCCGCCGGGCGAATTCTCTGATCTCCTGCGGCCGGCTCAGGTCGCAGCCGAATGTGTGCAGACGGCCGCGGGCTGATCCGACCACCTCGTCCCTGGCTTTTTCCGCCGCCTGCTCGGTGCGCGCCGAGACATATACCTCGGCCCCGAGATGAGCGAATCCGATCGCGAGTGCGCGGATGTACTTCCGCGACGCGCCGGTGACCACCACACGCAGATCCTGAAGTTTCATCCGCGTTGTTCTCCCCACTGCCGGCCGTGGTCGATACACGTCATCGTGCACACCACAGTGGCAGATTCCGGGGAATGCGGGAGAGGATTCCGGTGTCGGGTTCACGCACTGGCGCGGGTGCGCCAGAGCGGCTCCGTGATCTCCTCCAGGACCCGGGCCCGCTTGGGGCCGACGCCCACGGCACGCAGGCAGGTCTCCCCGGCCGGCGACCTGCCGGTGACGGCGGACACCGTGACGGTGTCCCGGGCGGTGCGCAGCCGCAGTGCCACCGGACCGCAGCCGGTGCGGGCGGCCAGTCGGCCCGGCACCGTGGATCCGGCCACGTCCCCGGCGGCCACGGCCGCGGCCAGGCACACCGCGCCGGTGACCGCGAGCGTGGGGTGCCAGCCGGTTCCGGTCACCGACCGGACCGTCAGGTGGCCCGGTTCCCAGGCACCGACCGCGGCGATCTTGGGGAGTGCGCCGTCCTCGGGACACCGCAGGGCGCGCGCGGCCGCGGCCCGCAGGCTCCTGAGCCGGCCCAGGCTCTCCGCTCCGGCGCCGTACAGCTCCCGGGCCGAGCCGAGACCGAGGCTCTCCGCGGCGACGAAGGCGTAGGGGTTGCCGAAGTCGACCAGGGACACCTCGTGGTCTCCCTCGGGTGTGCGCAGTCGGTCCGTCCCACTGCCGGTCGGCAGCAGGCGGGTCAGCGGCGGGGACGGCAGCCGGGCGTACTGCAGGCTCCACGAGCCCCCGGGGCCCGGCTCGCAGTGGACATCCGCCGCACCGTCCCGCACCCGCCGGGATCTCGTGGTGCCGGGGAGGGTCGCGACGACACCGGCCAGCAGGGAGTGACCGCAACGGCTGCGGTGGTCGAAGTGCGGGGCCCGGCCGGGCAGGCACTGGACGAAGCGGTACTCCAGGTCGTAGCCGGGGCGGTCCGAGGCGGAACACAGAGCGAACTTCATGACGTGACCGCGACCGGTCCGCAGGAGCCACCTGCGGATCCGGGCGAGCTCGGCGCGCAGGGCCGGTTCCTCCCGGGGCAGCCGGTGGCGGTCCAGAACGAGGGTGGGGCAGGGAGCCCCGTCGGCGACAGCGATCCGGGCAGCCACCTGAGTGGTCATGCCGGCACTCCCACCGGCACCCTGGGGCGTTCCACCGGCGCCGGGCGCAGCGGGGCCGGACGCAGGGCACGGATCTCCTGTTCCCACAGCTCGTTGACCAGCAGTGTCCAGATGGCCATCGCCGCCTCGGCGGACGGCGTACGGCCCTGCCGGTCCAGGAGTCCGGTGACGCGCAGGGGATCCAGCCGTCCGCCCGCCCGCATGCGCTCGGGCGCGAGCATCATCCGGGCCAGTTCCATGAGCGGCCTGCCGGGGGCCAGCATGTGTGTCACCGGAAGGGTGAAGGGCTGCTTGGGGCGGGCCAGAACCTCCGGGGGCAGCAGTTCACCGGCCGCCCCGCGCAGTGCCTTCTTGCCGGTCCTCGCCCATCCGGGAAGAGTCCGGGCGAAGGCGCCGACCGAGGGCTGGAGGAAGGGCATGCGGGTCTCCACGGCCCAGGCCATGCTGAGGTGGTCGAGCCGGCGCAGATGGTAGGCGGGCATCCGCTGCGAGGTCTCGAAGCCGCCGATGACGTCCAGACGGTCCTCCCCTGCACCGCGGAGCCGGTCGGCCATCCGGTCCGTGACACTGCCGCGTTCGGCCAGGAAGGCGCGGTACTCGGGGGTGTAGAGGACCCGGCGCAGCGGCGCCGGGACCGCGGCGAGCGAGTCGATGTAGGGCTGGACCCAGCCGTCGCCGGCGGGCGCCCGCAGCGCGGCGCCGACGCGGGCGTATCCGGCGAAGAGCTCGTCCGCACCGTCCCCGGTGAGAGCGACCGTGAAGCCCTCCTGCCGCACCGCACGGAACAGGGCGTAGGTGCTGAGGGTGATGGGGTCGGCATTGGGCTGCCCGAGGTGCCAGACGGTACGCGGCAGGAGCTCGGCGAAGTCGGCCGGGTCGAGCCGGACGGTGTGGTGCACGGTGCCGCTGCGCGCGGCCACGGAACGCGCGAACGCGTCCTCGGCGGCCGGCCAGGTACCTCGGTAGGTCAGGTGGAAGCTGTGCAGCCGCTCGCCTCTCTCGCGGGCGCGTTCCGCGGCGAGCGCGGTGACCAGCCCCGAGTCGAGACCTCCGCTGGTGAGGGCGCACACCGGGACGTCGGCGCGGGCCAGCCGGCGGACCTCGCGGCGCAGTGCGGGGCGCAGCCCGCCCGGAGCGGGCGACGGCGCCGCCGGACGCCGGCGGCGCAGGCGGAGCCCGGTGCCGTCGGCGTCGGCCACGGCGGTGGTGCCGGGCGGGAGACTGCGGATGCCCCGCAGGGCGGTGCGGCTGCCCAGGCAGACCTTGGTGGAGAGCAGTTCGTCCAGGGCCTCGGGGCGGATGCCGGCCGGCACCCGGGAGAAGGCCAGCAGGGCGGAGAGTTCGGAGGCGAAGTACACCCCGCCGGCGCGGGTGGTGTGGAGGTAGACGGACTTCATCCCGTAGTCGTCGGTGGCCAGCACCAGGCGGGGCGTGGCGCGCAGGTCGATGACGGCCACCGCGAACATCCCTTCCAGGTGCCTGGCGAAGTCCGCGCCGTGCTCCGCGTAGAGGGCGGGCAGGACGCTGCCGTCGCAGGAGTCGGGGAAGACATGGCCGCGGCCGGCGAGGCGGCGGCGCAGGTCGCGGTGGTTGTAGATCTCACCGTTGAGTACCACGGCGATGCCGGGCGCGGTGTCCAGCCGGTAGGGCTGCGCGCCGCCGGCCGGATCGGTCACGGCGAGCCGGCCTGCCCCGAGGGACCACCCCCGCCCCGTGATCACCCGGTGCGCGTCCGGGCCGCCGTGGCGCTGTCGTGCGGAGACCGCGTCCAGTTCGCGACGGGTCGCCGTGGCTGCGATGGTGCCGAAGATCCTGCACACGGTGTCACTCCAGGGGCCGTAGGAGTCGGATGCCGGTGGCGCCCGGCCGGAGCAGTGGACGAACCGGGCAACAGAGCTTGTTCGCACAGTTATTTGACGGTACCAATTCTTTGATTGACGCGTAAGTGTCATGTCGTCATTACGCCACCGTCCACACCTTGCCGCCCTCCGGACCGCGTCCGACGCTGGTGGCATGGACGACTCCCGAACCGGAAGGCCCGACCGCGGGGCGCCCGAGAGTCTGCTGGTCGTGGCGGCCCATCCGGACGACATCGAGTTCTGCGTCAGCGGTACCGTCATGCGGTGGATCGCCCAGGGGACCCGTGTGACGTACTGCATCGTCACGGACGGCGACGCGGGCGGTTACGACGAGCAGTTGCCCCGGCAGGCCATGGCCGATCTGCGCCGCGCGGAGCAGACGCACTCGGCCAAGCACACCGGCGTGCACGAAGTGGTCTTCCTCGGCCATCCCGACGGTCAGGTGACCGCCGGGCCCGAGCTGCGACGGGACCTGTGCCGGGTCATCCGCAGGGTGCGGCCCCAGCGGGCCGTCATCCCCAGCCCGGAGATCAACTGGGCCCGGATCGCCGACACCCACCCGGACCACCGCGCGGTGGGCGACGCCGCGCTGCGGGCCATCTACCCGGAGGCCCGCAACCCCTTCGCCTACCCGGAACTGCTGCGCGAGGAGAAGCTCGCCCCCTGGATCGTCCCGGAGACCTGGCTGATGACCGGGCCCTCGCCCAATCAGTTCGTCGATGTCACACCGGAGTTCGGCCGCAAGGTGGAGGCGCTGCGCATCCACACCTCGCAGACCGCGCACCTCGACGATCTCGCGGGGCTGCTGCGCCGCTGGCTGGCCGAGCATGCCCGGGCGGCCGGACTCCCGGAGGGCCGGCTCGCCGAGGCCTTCCAGATCGTGAGCACCGCCTGACGGAAGCGCGGGAGAGGCCGGCCGGAGTGCTCCGGCCGGC